>DASWXS010000137.1:0-6193 GCA_036405375.1 Bacteroidia bacterium | reverse complement strand
ATGGCACGGAAGGAAGTTACAGTGGCATTGAGTGCAGATGCCGGCGATGAGGTGTTTGCAGGATATAATCGTTATGATGTGATGATGAACCAGGGCGATAAGATCAGGAGAACACCTGCTTTTCTCAGAAAACCGGTGAGTGGAATGATGGGGCTGTTAAATCCCGAACGCTTGCCGTATTTCAATAATAAAAGAAATTTTTCGGGCCGGTATGCAAAGCTGAAAACACTTTTAAAAGATCCGTCTGATTTCAATGTAATGTGGAGTTTAAGTACTCAGTTCACTGAAAAGGAATGGAATAATCTATTTATGTCTAAGCCAGAGACCTTAGATACCAGGTATACTAATACAGATCTGAAACCAGGATCGTATTCGTCACTTTCGTATATAATGGCAATGGATTATCAAACCTATTTGCCCGATGACATATTGCAAAAGGTAGACAGGGCCTCCATGAGTGTAAGTCTTGAATCGCGTGAGCCTTATCTTGATC
The DNA here is from genome assembly GCA_036405375.1 of Bacteroidia bacterium. GTDB lineage: Bacteria > Bacteroidota > Bacteroidia > B-17B0 > Aurantibacillaceae > JADJDM01. The sequence continues at coordinate 5,700 of DASWXS010000137.1, read as the reverse complement.
ATCGGCTTATCGAATGGGTAGCACAACTACCTGATCACTTTAAATACAATAAAGGCATAAAGAAATATTTATTAAAGGAAATTACGCATAAGCATATTCCTAAATCAATGATGGAAAGGCCGAAAATGGGTTTCGCAATTCCGATTGATAAATGGATGCGCAACGAACTTAAAGACAAGCTGCTCTATTATTTGGATGAAAACAAGGTTAAGGATCAGGGAATTTTTAATCCATTAGCCGTAAAGCGACTCCTGGATAATTTCATGGAAAGGAAAGGGGAGAGTGGCGTAAAAATTTGGTACCTGCTTATGTTCCAGATGTGGTATGAAAAGTGGATGGAATAAAATAAAAAGAGCCCCCGGTAAGGAGCTCTCTTATTATTAATTTTATAGCTAAATCAGTTTAATTTCCAAATTCACTGATAAATTTAATGCGCATCAGGCGAACTTCCTCTTCACTGTAATCGTCTTCACCAAGCTCTTTTAATGCAGCTTCTACCGAATCCGACTCACTTTCCTGGAAGTATTCGTAAACCTCTTCCTGTTTCTCAGGATCCATCATTTCGTTGATGTAGTAGCTGATGTTTACTTTGGTTCCGGATAGTACAATGGTTTCGATCTCGCTCAACAAATCGTTCATAGAGATCTGCTTGCCTTTTGCAATAACTTCCAAACCAACTTTCCTGTCGATACTCTGAATGATGTATACTTTTAAACCTGATTTGTTTACTACCGATTTCACAAGCATGTCCTGAGGGCGATCGATGTCGTTTTCCTCCACATATTTTTTGATCAGTGCTATAATGCTTGCTCCGAACTTAGCAGCTTTTCCACTACCAACACCGGTAATACGTGTTAACTCATCCATAGTGATAGGATACTGGATCGCCATTTCTTCCAAAGAAGTTTCCTGGAAAACCACGTAAGGAGGCAGTTTTTTCATTTTTGCGATCTTCTTCACTTCATCCTTCAACAATGCATAAAGTGTTTGATCTGCGGCGCCTGCTCCTTTTCCTCCACCCATTACTATATCATCATCGTCACCTTTATCTGTTGCATGATAATTATGATCTTTAGTGAGCATGATGGTAAAAGGTTTCTCAAGGAATTTTTTACCTTTTTCAGTGGTTTTCAATAAACCATAGTTCTCAATATCTTTTGTCAATAAGCCATTCACAAGCGCCTGGCGGATAACAGCGTTCCAGAACTTCTCATCTTTATCATCTTCAGCACCTTTGCCAAAAAATTCAAGTTCGTTGTGCTTATATGTTTTCCCGGTTGCGGTTAATGTACCTAAAAGTGCATTTACCACATCTTTGGTTTTGTGACGTTCTTTTACTTCAATTACTGCGTCAATCGCCATAGCGATATCTTCTTTTCCATCAAATTTTTGCTTAGGATTGCGGCAATTGTCGCACATTCCGTTACATCCTTTCTCATCGTATTCCTCACCAAAGTAGTGTAATAAGAATTTACGGCGACAGGTAGAGTTTTCGGCAAATGAAACTGTTTCGTGAAGCAACTGCTTACCAATTTCCTGTTCGGCAACCGGTTTGCTCTTCATGAACTTCTCAAATTTTACTACATCATCATAACTATAGAAAGTAACACAGTTACCTTCAGCTCCGTCGCGGCCTGCACGACCTGTTTCCTGGTAATAGCTTTCCAAAGATTTTGGAATATCATGGTGAATTACGTAACGAACATCCGGTTTATCGATTCCCATACCAAATGCAATTGTTGCTACAATAACATCCACATCTTCCATCAAAAATCCATCCTGTGTTTTTGCACGCTCTTTCGCGTCTAAACCAGCATGATAAGCCTGCGCTCTTACACCGTTTACACGTAATACTTCAGCAAGCTCTTCTACTTTTTTACGGCTTAAGCAATAAATAATACCTGATTTGCCTGAATTTTGCTTAACATATTTAATGATCTCCTTAATAACATTCGTTTTCGGACGAACTTCGTAATAAAGGTTAGCCCGGTTAAATGAAGATTTATACAGAACCGCTTTTTGCATACCCAGGTTTTTCTGGATATCCATCTGAACTTTTGGGGTAGCAGTTGCGGTAAGCGCCATAACAGGTGCTTTTCCTATTTTATCCATTATAGGACGTAAGCGACGGTATTCGGGACGGAAATCATGTCCCCATTCCGAAATACAATGTGCTTCATCAATCGCATAAAAAGAAATCTTGAACTCAGAGAAGAATTTAATGTTCTCTTCTTTGGTCAATGTTTCGGGAGCTACATATAAAAGTTTGGTTTTACCGCTTAATACATCCTTTTTAACCTGTGCAGTTTCACTCTTATTTAAAGACGAGTTCAGGAAATGTGCGATACCATCCTCGCTGCTGAACCCCCTTATAGCATCAACCTGGTTTTTCATCAGGGCAATAAGCGGAGAAACCACAATTGCAGTACCTTCACTTAATAAAGCGGGTAGCTGGTAACATAACGATTTACCTCCACCAGTAGGCATAATTACAAATGTGTCTTTTCCATCAAGGATGCTGGAAATGATCTTTTCCTGGTTGCCCTTAAATCCATCAAATCCGAAGAATTTGTGGAGGGTTTCCTGGAGTGGGGTTATCAGTGTTGAACTCATGAACTACTATAATTTGATAAATAACTTAATAATTTGATAATATATTGTATACTATGATAAAATGTCTTTTTTAATACCCGTATAACGTAAAGATATAATAAAAATTCTCTTTAAAACATAGCTTTTGTCCCAATTTTGGCAAAATATGGCCGAAGGTTAGATTTCGGACGACGAACCCGGAATACCGTCGATAAGCAGGAAAATTAACATATCCAGGTTCTTGATTTTAACGTTTAACAGCTTGATTTTGCTCTTGGTAAGTAATTTTTCGTGGTTGGTTGTAACTTTTCCTTTCTTCAATTCGTCTTAGATTTGCAGAACGTTTATGACGGTATCAGAATTTAATACTTGCGTCGACAATTATTCGGATAATCTTTATCGATTTATTTTAAAAACAATAAAGGATAAGGATACCGCCAGGGATCTTGTGCAGGATACCTTTGAAAAGCTATGGCTGAAAGTGAGCGATGTGGAAAGCACTAACGCCAAGTCGTATATGTTCACTACCGCATACCGCACTATGATTGATTTTATAAGGCGAGAGAAGAAAAAAGAAAAGTGGGATGATAGCTTTGAAGGAATTGGAGCTGAAAAAGGACAAAATTATGACCTGAAGCAGATACTGAATGAAGCAGTGGATAAATTGCCGGCAGATCAGCGTTCGGTGATCCTGTTAAGAGATTACGAAGGATACGATTATAAAGAAATTGGTGAAATAACAGGTCTTTCAGAAAGCCAGGTGAAGGTATATATCTTCAGGGCCCGCCAGTTTTTGAAGAATTATATAGGTAAAATGGAAATTTTGGTTTAGCGATCAGAAATGGAAGAAATAGGAAAACATAATTACGAAGCATTTTTGCTTGATTTTATGGAGGGAAATCTCGATGAGTCAGGCATGAAAGCATTGTTAGCCTTTTTTGAACAGCACCCGGATCTAAAGCCGGAGTTCCTGGATGATATGGAAAACCTTTCGGTTGATCCGCCATCTGTTGTATACGAAAACAAAGCTGACCTGAAGCATGAGCAGGAAGCGTTGGAAGAACGTATAGTATCATACCTGGATGGACAATTAAACAGTAAAGAAAAGCAGGCTTTCGAGCTGCAGCTGCAATCCGATCCTTCATTGCAGACCTTACTTATTGCATACGAAAAAACAATGCTGTCGCCTGCTAATGATCTTTTGTATGGAGCTAAATCGGACCTGAAACGCACTTTAATTCCTGAAGAAACCATTATAGCATACAGCGAGAATGTATTGAGCCCTTCCGAAAAGGTTGAATTTGAAAAACAACTGGCTTCGGATGAAGTGGCGCGTAATATATTGACTGCATACCAGCTTACCCGTTTGGAAGCCGACAAATCAATTGTATATGCTGATAAAGCTGCATTGAAAAGAGGAGGTATAATTGTTTACCTGAATGAGTACTGGAAACCATTGGCAATAGCCGCTTCCATTGTATTGTTGTTTGGTTTGTTCTGGTTATTCAGCAACAATAGCAATATAAATTCAATTGCACCGGATAATTCACTGGCAAATAAACATAATGCCGCTGTTAACGGTTCTGATACAAATGATTCGAATACTGCAATTAATAAAGAACCAAAAGAAACTGCTCCATCCGGATCTCAGTATGCGCATAAAAATGCTAAGCAGAACAAAAAGAAAGAATCGTTAATGCCGGTGAAAAAAGATGAGATAACACCTGGTCAGCAGCCATTGGCAACTACCAATAATAAAACAAATATTGATACTAATGCTTCGGTAAATAATAGTAACGCGCTTGCAATGGTGAACCTTAACAGCAAAAATGAAAACAACTATTCATACAATTACTATAGTGAAAGGGAGGAAGACGCTGTGCAGGATGCAAACACCAGGGTCACTACTAAAGAATACGTGGCAATGAAATTGAACCAGGCTGCCTGGGGAGAAGATGAGCCTGTAGTTAAAAAGGAAAAGAAAAAATTCAATGGTTTTGGTGCACTTGCTTTGATTGGAAAAGGTTTGAAAAAACTGGGCAACAAACATTCGGACGTGAAAAAGGTAGAGGCTGAAGATGGCCAGGGTTCTGAATACGTCGTTACCATCGGCGGTGTTTCGGTAAAAAGAAAATCAATCAACTAAATTGATTCTGTTGACGCAATAAACATGCAGTCGGCTCCTTTATCCAGGTTGTTAATAACCTCATGTGAAATGGCAGAAGCAGGCATATTATTTTCATTCTCCATTTTAAAAGCTGAGCAGGTGATATAGATAAACGGTTTTCCGGGTTTTATACAGTTAATAGTGTTTTCCACGATTCGTTTTTGTAAACTACTGTAATGCTTTAGTGTATCTTCCGTGAAGAAAAATAAATTCTCGGGAGTTCTATGCCAGGTACCGCTTCCGCTGCAGGGAACATCACAAATAATCCCGTCAAATTTTTTGTTCAGGTTCACGCTTTCAGAAGCATCAATGATCTCTGTTTTAAAATTCAGGAAGCCTGTTCGTTTCACCCGTTCCTTATAGTTCTCCAAAATATTTTTCCTTACATCACTCGCCTGGATAAAGATGTTTTTTTCTTTACTTAAAAGTAAAAGGCTTTTTCCTCCCGATGCGGCGCAAATATCCCACCATTCATCGTTTTGCTTTGGATGAAGAAAATCGGCGGTTTGTTGTGAGCTTAAATCCTGGACCTCAAACATTCCTTTTTTCCACGAATCAAGGTCGTTGAGGTTTTTGGATGAATTTATCTTCAATGCATTCCCGTTTGTTGCTACTTCTTCAAAAGCGATCTCATTTTTTTGCAGGTCGTGAATTATTTTTTCTTTCTGATTTTTAATGACCCTGATAAATGTAGAAGGTTTTTGAAGAAATGAATAAAAGTACTGTTCCCGGCTTATGCCGTCAGAAAGCTCAACAGGAAAAGGGAAGAAGCTGTCAGGATCAAAAGACGAAAAATGTTTTTGCGCTGCTTGAATTCTTTTCTTTACATCGGCTTCAATTTCGTATTCGCTTAATTTCGATTTGGTAAAAAAATAATGAATGCCTGATTCTTCTGTAGCGCAAAGCACAGAACCCAAAAGAATGCGATCTTCAATTGCAGA
>DASWXS010000136.1:0-10743 GCA_036405375.1 Bacteroidia bacterium | reverse complement strand
GCCATTTGCAAGCTCGAACTGGCCTATCTTTGTATGCAAAGCTCCTGTAAAAGAACCTTTTTCATGTCCAAATACTTCACTTCCTGCAAGCTCTTTGGTAAGCGACCCGCAATCAACTGCTATAAATGGTTTATCCTTTCTGCTACTTTGGCTATGGATACTATAAGCAACTGACTCCTTACCTGTTCCACTCTCACCATAAATAATTACTGAATAGTTGGTTGGAGCAACCAGTTTAATCTGGGTATGTAATTTTTCAGCTTCTTTGCTTTTACCGATAACGAGATTCTTAGGATTAAAAGCTGCCAGTTTTTTATGCGGGATAGCTTCCACCTTATTTTCATCATCCTCACTTTCATTGGTAACATTCACCTTTTGTTTTTCGCTTTTCTGGGTAAGCGCCTTCTCCACTACCATCAGGATTTCCTCTGGCAACAATGGTTTTGTAATAAAATCAAATGCACCATTTTTTATTACATCAACAGCGATTTTCACATCAGAATAACCGGTAATAATAATAACCTGCGTCTTGTGGTTCAGTTCTTTAATGCTGAGCAAAAGCTCCTTCCCATCTGTATCCGGTAGTCTGAAATCACAAAACACAACATCAACCTCATTTTCTTTTAAATAAGTTAATGCGCTTTTCCCGCTCGTGACATAGAATGTCTCATGACCTTTTCTTTTCAGAAAGCGATCAAGCAACTGACAAATATCTGTGTCATCATCAATTATAAGAATTTTTGCCATGGCTGTTTAATTTAATGTTGATGTATTTTGTTTTACGTTCTCTATCAGGCTTAGCAATTGATCAATAGCAAAAGGCTTCCTTAAAAAACCATTTGCCCCGGCATCTTTGTATCCGTCAACCAGCTTATCATGATCAGCACTGATAAAAATTACAATGTTCGAATCGTTTTTGAATTTGCGGGCATAATAGGTACCACTTCCGTCCGGGAGGTTTACATCCAGGATCACAATATCGGGTTGCGATTGATTAAATACTTCTAATCCGTTTTTAAGGTTTTCCGCCTCATAAACAGAAAAATTTTGTGACGCCAGGGCTCTTTTCAAAAGAAACCTGATATCTGATTCATCATCTATTATAAGCACCTTCTTATTCATAGGAACAGTGTAAAAAATATGATATTAAATACGATACTAAATTTACTAATAAAATCATCACGATACAAAAGTAAACAGTTGGCAGATCTTCTGCAGAAGGCTTATTCATCCTCATGTTCAACCGTTTTTTTATGATCCCTGATAAAGCCTTCCAATTTACTTATACCTTTGCTGATCAATTCAGGATTTTTGTTTACCAGGTAATCAGTTACTTTCCTGATCACAAATGAAGTAAGAAATCCTTTCAATGTTTGTCCTTTACCGAATAGTTTCGAAAGTAAAAAATCCTTCCCAAGGTTAATTCCTAGCGATTTCACACTATCATTGGTTTCAGGATCTTCTGTTAATTTTCCAACGAATTGTTTTAGCATCATTGCCGGGTGGAGAGAATAGCCTAACTCTCTTACATTGCGTTTGATCGCAATCTCCTGTTCTTCTTTACGATAACTTAGCTTCATGATTCGCTCATGAAGCTGAATATCATTGGTAATAAATTCCGGATTCATATTGCGTTTAGTTTATAGGATGATTCTTAAGTAATTCTTTAATTATCTTATTGCGGAAGGGCTTCGCAATAAGATTTTTTCGTACCATCAGTACAATCAATCCAATCACAAAATACCCTCCTCCGACAACAAGAAATCCATAATATTCGCTATGAAAAACAGTGTTCAAATAAAAACCCAGCGCAAAACTCAACATAAAAACAGTAAGAACAGTAAGAAATACCACCGGCAGATAAGACAAGGCTACTGAACCTGTATGCGCTACCTTATCTGATGTTTTGAGAACAGTTAATTCGTAACGAGTGTTAACATACTCCTTGATGTTTTCAACTGTTTCTTCCAGTTTTGTTTGCTCTTGCATAATTCCGGGTTTTAGATTTTTTATTAAGCTAAATCACTTTTTGCTGATTTGTATTGACCATCCATTTTTGTTTTTGCATGCTCAACTTTTTCTTCAGCCATGTCTCTTAATTTGCTGGCACCTTCTCTTACTTTTTCCTTTACATCGTCAGCAAGATCTTTTGCCCCGTTAAAAATTTTTTTGCGGGTTTCGCTTCCTTTGTCCGGAGCAAATAAAATCCCCAGTGCCGCTCCTGCAGCTGCGCCAATCAGCAGGGCGCCAATAAGTTTACCTGAATTTTCCATAATGTTTAATTTTAAAAGTTTATAATAATTGATGCTAAATGTTTAGCAAGATTGTGCCACTTTATTTTTGAAAACAAACAGTTAGTAATCAATAAATTAGCGCAAGGATGAAATTCCCCAGTTTATCAAAAAGAGAAATAAATTCCCCAAATTGGGGAATTTCTCATTTTCATCCCGGGCTTCTTTTTCCTGTGAGCATGCGCTTTAATTACCCATACTGGAGAATAAAATAGACTTAAACCCCAGGTAAATACTCATATTTCTGCTAATACCAATGGCACAGGTTTTTGAGGGTGCAGGTATAACTTAATACCAATTCAATTATGGAAACCACAATAAAAGAAAAAAACGAGAAAATCGTTTCGCAATTAAATGAACTTGTTGAAATCAATAACGATCGCATACAAGGATATGAAAGAGCAATTTCTGAAACTGATGATGCTGATCTCATTAGTTTATTTACCAACATGGCTGCACACAGCAAATCAAACAAAAGTGATTTGAGCCGCGAAATTAGCAGCTTAGGAGGTGAGCCTACCGAAGGAACAAAAAATTCCGGCAAACTCTTCCGCGCATGGATGGATATCAAAGCAGCCCTGACCGGTAAAAACAGGAAAGAAATTTTAGCTTCCTGCGAATTTGGAGAAGATGCAGCATTGGAAACATATGAAACTGTATTGACTGACGAAGACAATGTTCTTCCGGATGCGATCCGAAAAATGGTTCAAAAGCAAAAACAGGAAATTCAACAGGATCATAATCGCATTAAGATCTTAAGAGACGTACATAAGAATTTATAAACTTTATTTATACATAATGAAAAAGATTTTTTTAATAGTTGCAGTAGCCGGAATCTTAACTGGTTCGGTATTTACAGCATGCAATAATCCAGAACGCAAAGTGGAAAACGCTGCCGAGAATGTTGTGGAAGCGGAAAAAGATTTGAACGAAGCCCAGGCAAAGTTTAATGAAGAATGGGAACAGTTCAAACTCGAATACCAGAACCAGATCCAGTTAAATGAAAGCGACATTGCTACATACCGCGAAATGGAAAAAGCAGATCCTCTTTACAAAAAGAAATACAGGGACAGAATCGATGAACTCGAGTCGAGGAACCTGACACTGAGAGAAAGAATGAATCAATATGATAAAGAGCGGAGGCAGGAAAAATGGGAAGAGTTTAAAGAAGAATTTAAACACGATATGAATGAGCTAGGAACGGCATTTAAAGATTTTGCCAAAGACAATAAATAAGTGTGGGTTCAAAATATGAAGGAAATGTGGAAGGAATTCCACATTTCTTTTTTTAGCCTATTTACACCCTAACAGACTTTCACATATTACATTGATTACAAAAGGATTCTGTTAAACTGGCAAGATTTTTTTATAATAAAAAACACAAAAACCCAGTATTATGAAAGTAAATAAAAACATAGAGATCATTGATCCGATCAGTGCTCATGATTTCGAAGAAAAATATCTTATACCACAAAAACCTGTACTTATTAAAGGTTTAGGTAATCACTACCCTGCTGGTCAAAAATGGTCGATTGAATTCCTTAAACAATATTGTGGAGATGTAAAGGTTGGTGTTTTCGACAACAACCAGCAACATAGCAAAGCATCAGCTTATACTACTCCTGATATGGAAATGCAATTCAGCGACTATGTTGAAAATGTTATGACTGCGGGCAAATCAAATCTACGTATGTTCTTATTCAACATGTTCAAACACAAGCCCGGCCTGAGAAACGATTTTCCCTGCCCTTACCTTTTTAAAGGAATTCTTGGAAAGATTGGTCATATGTTTTTCGGATGCGAAGGAACCAAGGTTCGTATTCACCAGGACATTGACATGTCGAACGTACTGCTCACACAATTCTACGGAAGGAAAAAAGTAATACTGATTGCACCGGAATATTCTGACTTGCTTTACCGTTTGCCTTTCAATACCTATTCATTAGTTGACCTCGATAATCCTGATTATGTAAAGTATCCGGGACTGAAATATGTAGAAGCCGAAGAATATATTCTTGAACCCGGTGACTCCTTGTTTATGCCAAGCGGTTACTGGCATTTTATTACTTATCTCGATGGCGGTTTTGCAGTTAGCTACAGGAAAATAGCGCAAACATTAAGGCTTAAATTATGGGGACTTTTCTGTCTTGTTTTTTACATGCCTTTAGATAAACTGATGAATTTAATAATGGGTAAAAAATGGTTGGCAAAAAAAGAGCTGATTGCCGAAATGCGTGCAAACAAAGCTATTTTAAGAAAGAAGTACGAAAATGGCGATTTAACTATTGCACCAAAAAACCAGGTAAAGACTTATTATACCCAATTAAGAACAGGGCACCATTAAGATTCATTCTTCAAGTTTAGACAAGCATTTACGCATATCAATTCCTTTACCTAAAACGCCGGAGAAAATATCACCGGCTTTTTTTAAACGTTGAAGCATATTGTGAATTGTGAAATCAGCAGGAGTCAGCCCCTTTTTCACTTCTTTCCAATGGAGCGGTGCTGAAGCTGTTGCACCAGCTTTAGGCCTCAGGCTGTATGCACAGGCTATGGTCTGCCCTCTCCTGTTCTGGAGATGATCCAGGTAGATCTTGTTACTTCCTCTTTTTTTCAGGTTGCGCTCCATGCTGGTGAAAGATGGGATTTGTTCATGTGTAAGCACACAGATGAGTTGCGCAAAATCCTTCACTTCATCGTAAGTATATTTTTTCTGCATAGGTATATATATATGCAATCCGCTTGCCCCGGATGTTTTGCAATAACAAGCAGCTCCGGCCTTGTCCAGCACTCCTTTTACTACCAGCGCCGTTTCAATAACCTGCTCAAATGTATTTCGCGCCGAAGGATCAAGATCAATGATAAGATAATCAGGTTTATCGAGTGCTTTCACCGTCGAATTCCATGGATTGATTTCTATACAACCCAGGTTATTCATATAAGCGAGCGTTGCTTTATTGTTACAGATAATGTAGTCGATATCCTTATTGGCCGATTCAGAAAAAAGTGGAATACTCTCTACCCACCCAGGCGCCTGCTCTCCGGCATCCTTATGAAAAAAACCAGGTTTGTTATAACCATTAGGAGTTCGGTAAAGTGACTGTGGACGACCTTTCAGGTAAGGCAGAATATAGTCAGCCATATTTTGATAGTAGTTGATCACATCGCCTTTTGTAAGACCTTCTTCCGGCCAGAAAATTTTATCCAGGTTGGTAAGCTGAACCTTGATACGCCCGAAAGATTGTTCTCCGTCACTTTCTTTTTTTCCTTTGGCTTTTATACCACCTCCTGCTTTTTTTGCCGGGGTGGCTTTCTTCTTTGAAGTTGCAGGATTCCCTGTTTTTTTGCGTGTTATTTTTTTGGTATTTTCCATCGTTACTTCGTTTGCTTTTTTATCGTCTCTCAACCGCAGGAATATAGGATGACGCATATGTCCATCACGGGTAAACTCGGTATGCTTAATTTCGCATACCAATATGGGTTTTACCCAGGTCACCGGCATGTTGGTCTTTACTTTTTCTTCGAATGGCGATTGCATTTGTATCAGCGGCTGTAGTAATGTATACATTTCCTTGAGGCTTGTGTGTGTGAAGCCCGATCCCGTATGCCCAACATATTTCAAAACACCTTTATCGATAATGCCCAGCACCAGTGCACCAAAATACTTGCGTGATCCTGTTGGTTCTGTATACCCGGCTATGATTGCTTCCTGTGAGTGATGATGCTTGATCTTCAGCCACTCCCCACTGCGTGTACCCGGGTGATATAATGAATCAGCCACTTTCGCCATGATTCCCTCCAGGTTTTGTTTTTTTGCTGCTTCAAAAAATGCTTCTCCATCCTCTTCCACATGATCCGAATATTTTATAGTCTCACTTTTCTTAAGGAGCGTTTTCAATAGTGCTTTCCTTTCAATAAGAGGAAGATGACAGGTGTCAGTCCCGTTGATCGACAATACATCGAACACATAGTATTGGATCGGATGTTCAGGATCACTATCGTAATGCTGCAATAACTGAAAGCTCGGTAATCCATTCTCAGCAAGCACAATCACTTCTCCATCCAGCACTGCATGTATGTTTTGCTTTTTTAATGCATCAACAATAAGAGGATAAGAATCTTCGAAAGTGTTACCATTTCTCGAATAAAAGCGAATCTTTGATTTGTTCACTTCGGCAATGGCCCGGTAACCGTCCCATTTGATTTCGTAGATCCAGTCCTTGTCACTGAAAACAGTAGCCGATTCTTTGGCAAGCATTGGATGAATGTAGTGTTCAAGTTTCCTGGTTTTTCCGGGCAAGGCTCTTACTTTTTTTTTTTAATGCCTGTTCGGAAACTGATTTAATTCGCTTTACCGCAGCTCCTTTTGTTTTAGTTGCAGGTTCTTTCCTATTCGTCTTTAGCCATTTGTTAATGGGCGAATTTTTCGGTGTTTGTTCTTCACTATCGTAGGCCTCATCTACAGCATATTCATCCCTATGCTTGATCAGCAGCCAGGCATTTTTTTGATCACTTTTCAGTTTAACAAGGGCAAATTCTCCTTTCAATTTTTTTCCTTTCAGAACAAACTTTAAGTTCCCCGCTTTTAAACCTGCCCGGAGTTTTTTTTCTGCCGTATCAGTGTCCGAATTTTCTATATCAGTCAAAGATCCTTTATCCCACACTTCCACTATTCCGGCACCATAATTACCTTCCGGAATTATACCTTCGAAATCCCTGTAACTATAAGGATGGTCCTCCACCATCATCGCCAAACGTTTATCTTTTGGGTTCATAGAAGGCCCTTTAGGAACCGCCCAGCTTTTTAACACGCCATCTATTTCCAGGCGAAAATCATAATGCAGGTGAGAAGCCTTATGCCGTTGAACAACAAAGATCAATTTAGAAACTGCTTTTTTAGTTTTACCTGAAGGCTCAGGAGTGGCTTTAAAATTTCTTTTTTTATTATAAAGTTCAAGTCCCATATTAACCAGCTTTTCTACGTTTCACCAAACTCGCTTTTAACTGACTCATCAGATCCTTCGATTTACTGTGTACTACTTTCAACTTTGTTGTTTTAACAGGTTTTCCCTTCGCTTTCGCCTTTATCAACTTCATAAGGTCTGCACTATACGTATCCTTATATTTTGAAATATTAAACCTAGAGCTTAGCTGATTGATCAATGAAACAGCCATTTTCAATTCATTCGCCTTTACAGCGGTTTTAGGCGGGAGACTTAATTCATCCGTATCCCTTATCTCTTCGTGAAAACGGATCCTGTTCAGCACTATAACTTTTTCTGTAGCTTTCAAAATAGCAAGACTTTCTTTACTCCTCAACACAAAAGAAGCAATTCCCACCTTACCTGTTTTAATCAATGCTTCACGCAGTAATGCATAAGCTCTTGCCCCTGATTTATCAGGTTCCAGGTAATAAGGAGTTTCATAGTAAACACTGTCAATTTCTTCCTCCTTTATAAAATCAGTTATTTCAATGGTTTTTGTTTTTTTTGCGCTTGCCGATTCAAAATCCTTATCTGTTAATACCACATACTCATCATTGGGCAACTTAAATCCCTTTACAATATTTGCCCATTCAACCTCCTTCCCGGTTTTCTCATTTACACGCAGAAAGCGAATGTTCGAATGGTCTTTTTTATCAAGCATATCCAAATCAAGCGTACTTGATTCTGTAGCACTGAATAATTTTACCGGTATATTAACCAGTCCAAATCCTATTGCCCCTGTCCAGATCGGTCTCATATTCTAGATTTTTTGTGATTCTTTCGTTAGTATCTTCATCAATAGTTTTTCTTCAGATGTAAGATCTGATTTGTTATCATTCACCTCAATAGTATCAAGCTCTGCTAAATAATTTTCCAGTTTTTTATCCTCAAATAAGGCTATTACAACAGGATGCACATAATATTTTTTACAAACGGTCCTGGAATTACCTAATTGCTCTGCAACCATATCAAGCGCTTCAACTATCTTCTTCTTAATCTCAGACTGTGTATCAGCTATTCCCAGCGATTTGAATGCCAGCAACGCGTGAACCGTTCCAGCCCAGGTGCGAAAATCTTTAGCTGAAAAATCGGCCCCGCTGATCATCCGTATGTACTCATTTACCATTCCCGAGTCAATGCTTTTATACTCCTTATCACCATTCATATACTGAAACAGCTCTTTCCCGGGAATATCCCTGCATTTTTTCACAAGCGCTGCAAAACGTTTGTTGGTAACGCTAATCGAATGTTGTATCCCTTTCTTTCCTTTGAACGTAAACTGAATTCTATTCCCTGAAAACTTAACATGTTTATCTTTTAACGTAGTAAGACCATATGAACCATAAAGTTTTTCATACAGATCATTTCCGACACGGATATTTGTCCGTTCCATAAGGCTTACCACCAGTGCAAGAACTTTCTCCCTTGGAAGCCCCGGCAAAGAAAGGTCACGTTCCAGTTGCAATCTTATTTTCGGTAATACTTCTCCAAACGCGTACAACCTGTAAAATTTTGTTTGATTGCGTAAAACATTCCATAACGGATGATACCGGTACTGTTTTCTTTCTTTAATATCCAACCCGGTAGCCTGCAAATGACCATTATCCAACATGCAAATCCATACATTTTTCCAGGCAGGAGGAATTACCAGTTTTTTGATCCGCTCAAGTACCTGCTTACTTTTCAGCTTTTCATTCTTTACCAGGTAAGAGAAACCTTTACCCTTTTTTATTCTTTTTATTCCTTCTTCAGCATCCTTTACATAAATAAGATTTACTGCTTCTGCACTCTTCTCGGGGCTTTTTAAAATAGAACGGATCTTTTTCAGATTCAACTTTATTTCAGGAATTAACTCAGGCATATCATCTTCTTTATGCGTTTACTATTTCGCCTCCATTAGGATGCAATACCTGGCCACTTAAGTAAGAAGAATCTTCACACGCGAGAAATAAATAACAGTTTGCTACTTCGGCCGGCTCACCTGCACGTTTCATAGGAACCTCACTGCCAAATTTCTCTACCTTTCCCGGTTTAAAACTGGAAACAATAAGTGGCGTCCAAATGGGGCCCGGCGCAACAGCATTCACACGGATCTTTTTATCTGCAAGATTAGCTGATAAACTTCGGGTAAAAGAAACAATTGCGCCTTTGGTAGAAGCATAATCAATTAACCCACCACTACCACGGTATGCAGTAACTGAAGTAGTATTAATGATGGTACTTCCCTTTTCCATGTATTGCAATGCTTTTTTAGTTACCCAGAAAAACGAAAAAATATTAACCTGGAAAGTTCGCAGCAGGTGTTCGGTGCTTATATCTGGCAGACCCTCGCTTTCATAATGAACGGCAGCATTATTTACAAGAACATCTAACCTCCCAAACTTCTTATAAGCTTTTTCAACCGCAGCAATACAATTTTTTTCTTTCCCAAGATCTGTTGCAATCACATAACACTTCTGTCCATACTCTTCAATTGCAGATTTTGTATCCGCAGCATCCTGGTGTTCCTTCAGATGTATAATAATTACATCCGCCCCTTCTTTTGCAAAAAGGATAGCAACCGCCCTTCCTATTCCGCTATCACCACCGGTTATCAATGCTACCTTACCGGTGAGTTTCCCACTGCCTTTTATTTTCTTATTGTCATACACAGGAGCCGGATCCATCTTATATTCTGCACCGGGTCTGTTTTGACGCTGTGGCTTTCTTAATGGCCTTTTAGGATTTGATTTCTGCATATCTATTAGATCAACGGTTAAAACTGAATATTTTAGGGATTACTTCTGAATTATCACTAATTAACTCTGCAAGTAATACAGATGCAACTGCACTAAAAGTTATGCCATTGCCACCGTATCCCAGGGCATAATAGTGATTAGGTACTTTTTCATTTTGTCCAATAAACGGCAGACCATCCGGCGTTGAGGCAAATGTTCCGGCCCATTCAAATTCCGGATTGAATTTTATACCCGGAAATAGCTTCATAAAATCTCCGACAAGCGCTTTCGTTTTTCTTTCGAGTAACAATTTCCTCTTTCGGGGATCATAGTATTTCTCATCCCTGCCTCCAATAATTATTCTCCCACTGTCTTCCCTGATGTACAGGTAAGGATCTTCCGTATTCCAGAATAGTGTGTGTTCAAAAAAAGGAGGCAGTTCCGCAATGGGTTCGCTCACGCAGGCATAAGTCGATTTTAATTCTACCAGTTTTTTCGACCAGCGTTCCAAAGCCTCATAACCTGTTGCATGGATTACCTTGCGACACCTGATCGTGAATCCATGTTCTGTTTCAGCCGTTATGCTGCTATCCGAATTCTTCATCTTGGTTACAGTAGTTCTTTCAAAAACCTGCACATTTTGGTTGTTGATATTTTGCCTATGAAGCAATCCAGTAAATAAATAAGCATCTATTTTTGCTGCCTTTCCTGAACATATTGCGCTGTGGGCCTTCAAGCCATAACGGGAAA
>DASWXS010000135.1:0-2194 GCA_036405375.1 Bacteroidia bacterium | reverse complement strand
CCGCAACTTAACTACTAAGTATGATAAGTTAAATACATTGAACGAACAGTTGATGGACAAATACAATAAATTGTTCCTGAACAGTGAAAAGGATAATGCCAAATTGAGCGGAGATTTGCAATTAACCCGTGAGCAATTATTGAAGAAGGAAGACGAGCTGAAAGCATTAGAGGCGCAGCTGAATAAACAGAAGGCGGACCTGGATGCATTATCAGCCCAGCTGAAACAACGTGAGGCACGTGTGAACGAACTGGAAGATGTGCTTAAGAAAAAGGACCAGGCAACTGCTGATCTGAAAAAGAAATTGCAGGATGCACTATTCAACTTTGAAAACAAAGGGTTGACCATTACACAGAAAAATGGTAAAGTGTATGTTTCAATGGATGAAAGTCTTTTGTTTGAAAGTGGAAAAACTGCTGTTCAGCCTAAAGGAATTGAAGCCTTAAAAAATCTTGCACAAGTGTTGGAGCAAAACCCGGACATTAATATTGTTGTGGAAGGCCACACGGATGATGTACCTATGGCAGGTAAAGGTGATATTAAGGATAACTGGGATCTGAGCGTAATGCGTGCAACATCGGTAACCAAGATCTTAATGCAGAATGCAAAAACAATGGATCCAAAACGGATTACTTCAGCAGGTCGTGGTGAATTCTTCCCTATCGATCCGGCAAAAACAGCTGAAGCAAGAAAGAAAAACAGGAGAACAGAGATCATCCTTACTCCTAAACTGGATGAATTGTTCAAGGTGTTGGAAGGAAATTAAATATATTATCTATAACTAAAAGCGATAACCTATGGGAATGATCAAAGAATTTAGAGAGTTTGTAATGAGAGGTAATGTAGTTGACCTCGCAGTCGGTGTTATCATTGGTGGAGCATTCAACAAAATAGTTTCTTCATTAATTGAGGATGTTATTACTCCGCTTATGCTGAAGCCTGTTCTGGAGGCAGCTCATGTTGCTACTTTGCAGGAATATGTGTGGCATGGCGCAAAAATTGGTTTGTTCATAAGCTCAGTGATTACCTTTCTTCTTACCGCTTTCGTTTTATTTTTAATTATCAAAGGAATGAACGCAGCCAAGAGAAAGAAAGAAACCGAAGCTCCTGCACCTCCGCCTGAACCAACAACCCAGGAAAAACTATTGATGGAGATACGTGATGCATTGAAAAAATAATTTGATTCAAATCCCTCCTTAACCGGGGGGATTTTTTGTTTAGGATTTATGAAGAAGAAGCAACTGTTGCCTGTGGCAGAGTATCGGAAACGATTGGTAAGTAATGCCTTGTTATCGTTTGGGTTTTTATTCTTATCGCTATTGATTGGCGTGATAGGTTACATGTATTATTTCCAGTTAGGCTGGATAGATGCATTACTTAATGCTTCTATGATCCTTACCGGAATGGGGCCGGTGAATATGGCAACTACCAGCTCTGCAAAACTCTTTGCTTCGTTTTATGCTATTTATAGTGGAGTAGCTTTTCTCACTTCTGTGGCCGTACTTCTCGGGCCTGTAGTGCATCGTTTCCTGCATCGTTTCCATCTTGACCTGGAAGATGATGAACAGTAAAATAACCTCTTATTTAAGGCGCTGGCATTGATTTTTTCTTAAATTTACAAGATAGAATTATTTACAAAAGATACTATGAATTTGAAGCTTCGTTTAACTGCTATGAGTTTTTTGCAGTTCTTTGTTTGGGGTGCCTGGTTAATTACAGTAGGTAATTATTGGTTTGGAACCAAACAGTGGAGTGGACAAAGTTTTGGAGATGTTTTTTCTACTTTAGCCTACGGTTCTATTTTAATGCCGGCTTTAACAGGTATATTGGCCGATAGGGTGATTAATGCAGAACGGCTTTATGGTATTTTACATATCCTGTCAGGTATCTCTGTTGGGTTATTATCACAAGCTGCCGATCCTAACCAGTTTTTCTGGATCATGTTTATGGCTATGATGTTTTACATGCCAACTATTTCTTTATCTAATTCAGTTGGATACAATGTTCTAAAAGGCAATAATTACGATGTGATCAAAGTATTTCCGCCGATTCGTGTGTGGGGTACAATTGGTTTTATTGTAGCTATGTGGGTTACAAACCTTACCGGGAATAAAGCTTCAGCAAACATGTTTTATATTTCTGCGGCTTCTTCAATTATTTTGGGATTATACGCATTTACACTCCCCGCATGCCC
>DASWXS010000134.1:0-2255 GCA_036405375.1 Bacteroidia bacterium | reverse complement strand
TCATTAACCGCTCTTACTTCGAACGTAAATTTTCCGGGAGGCAATGAAGAAAAAACCGCATAATTTTCAGAACCTTTAGTAAGCGTCCAGGCAGTATCCAATTCCTTCAGCCTGTATTCATAAAAAAAGGCGCCCCTGCTTCGGAAAGCAACAGATATAAACTCGATGTGCAGATTATTATTACGATACGTAAGATGTATGATTGAATCCATCGGGATCAAAGAATCAGACAACATCACCCTATCCAGTTTTATAGGAGGCTGAACATCATTATACCATTTCATGTTCAACGGAAAAGTACTCATACCTTTATTAGTCGCCAGGTAAACTATTCCATTATGATAATCAAGATCCGTTATATCTTTCGGATTAATTCCTGTAATAGACGAATAGGCAAATACATTTTGAGTTTTTAGATTGAGTATGTACAATAAATTATTGTTTACCACGAAAAGATAATGCTCTTTGCTATAAAGAGCCTTTACTTCTCTTTCTTTAATACCCAATTTATCCAGCCCTGAAGGGAAGATCTTTCCATTTGTCAGCTTCATCACTCCACGGTTACTGGTTACCAGCCAGGCCTCATTTTCGTGCACAGCAACATGTTGAACATAGATAGGGTCGTTATTAAGAGTTATCTCTTCGAATTTGCCATCACAATAAGAATAAAAACCATCCGTGAATCCAATATAAACATGCCGGTCGCCCGGCAGTGAGCATAATGCCTTTCCTCCTACCCGTCGCGGTATACTAACTTTATCACAATCTGCGGAAACCAGTCCCGAAACAGGTATTTTACTGAATGCTGCTGATGAAACAGAGAACAGGGTATCCTCCTTTATTAAGAAATCCCGTGCATTCAACCTGCAACTAAGCACTTCCCTTCCGGTAGATTTATGAATAACAGATAAAAAAATCCTACTTGCCAGGATGTATTCATCTGTTTCCTGGATTTTTTTTACGGTAGAATATCTGTCATCAAACTTATCTGCAAAAGGATGAATTGCTCCGTTTTTATCCAGCAATAATTTACCTGAATAGGTCCCCAGCAAAACACTTCCATTTTGCAGTTTTTTTATTGCTGATACATTATTCGTTGTCAAAGTTGAATTACCGGTTGTTTTTCGGATCAGATTCATATCAGGAACAACAAAAATTCCATTGTGCAAGGAGGTGAACCAGTAATTGCCCTCCTTATCCTGCATCATAAAACTTATTTTCTCTCCCTGGAATAAAAAATTATTATCTACAAGTTTAGCCGATCCAAAATCTGGTTTATAAGCTCCATTTGTTGTACAAAGCCAAGGTTGCTCATCTCTATCGAAACACAGGTAATAAGCACGCTTATTCTCGCCTTTCAATTCGTACTCATCTAACTTATGTAAACTATCCTTCACTTCAAACACAGTAAATACATGCTGATCAAATTTCTCAGCGATCATAAACAAACGTCCGGAAGAAACAGAAAAATTAAACCTGGTATAGATGCTGCTTTTTACGAAACCCGCCGACAGAAAATTCACCTTCCCGTTCTGCTTGTTATATCTAAATAACCCAATCCCTGATTTGGTGAAATACACGTAATTATTAAAACATATGATCTCCTGGAAATGGGATTGATTCTTTGTTTTTTTCTCTTCGTAAATTATCTTTTTGTTTTTACCATTTTCATCATAACATTCAATGATATTGCAATTTGCGACCCAAAGCTCCAAGTTCTCATCAATTGCAAACTGCGAGATCGTTGACTCTAAGCCACTGTTATCAATAATGATACGCAAGCTATCTCCTTCAACCCGGTATATTTGTCCATTAAAATTTTTGCACCAGATCCTGCCCTTTTTATCTTTTCGTAAATAAGAAATTGATTTACCATTTTGCTTTGCATTGGTATATCCCTTAAAACGGAAACCATCATACCTGAATAACCCGGCATCACAACCAATCCATACGTAGCCGAAATCGTCCTGCAATAATTCGTACACTTCATTGCTAGGAAGCCCGGTTTCGTCATCAATTTTGTAATAATACGGATGCTGTCCAAGTAAACGCAGGGAGAAAAGCAGAACTAATACTATGAACAGGGGTTTTAGCATTTGAACTCAAACTTAAGGATTTTCTGCAATTTAAGATCTGATAACAAATTTCATTGATCTTTTCTTCCTACATTTGAGTACGAAATCCGGTTTGCATCTCTTTATCTCCATATTGAAAGAAAGTTTCTCTTTTGCCTGGGCTGCACTCAGGGCAAATCG
>DASWXS010000133.1:0-1811 GCA_036405375.1 Bacteroidia bacterium | reverse complement strand
TCTATGGCTCTGGCCACTTCGTTTACAGAGCCATCCGATATTTCCAATCCAAAATCAGGCAGGTCAATACCGGATTCTTTTGTTACCACCGGGATAAGACCTTTGGCCATACAGGTAATAACGGATGATGCCGTTCCTTCGGAGCAAGAAGGGAACAATACAAATGCACTACCGGAGCAAATTTCCTGCATGTGCGTGCTATCAGGACCTATCATTCCCCATATGCGGATACGATTTGTCTTTAACAGTTCAGATTGGTAGCAATTCAGAAAAGCACTTTCATTTTTAAGGTTTCCACATATATGCAACATAACATCCTCCGCAGATTGAACCACAGCTTCAATCACCAAATCCAATCCTTTATGCACTGCTCCCGGACCTGCAAACCAGACAAAGCTTTTTGTCGCCTCTGGCTTTAGCTCCAATTCTTCCGGCTTGCAGATATATGGAACAGGCACCGTAAAAACTTTATCATTCAACCCTTCATAAGTATGTGCAGTCCATTGATTACCTACCACTACCAGGGCATCAGCATTGATCGCACCAAACACCCAGGGCCAGTAAACTTCACGTTTAGGTGCCAGGTAAATGCCTTTTCGCCTTTGGAAACTATTAATTCTTTTGGCCTCCGCATAATTCGAAAAGTTTGGATTGGCTCCAGTCATGTAGCAAATGCGGGTAATTTCCTTATTTGCTTCCTGGAATGAGTTACGGTAAGGATATCCAAAGCCAATCACTAAATCATATTTATTATAATTTATCCTTCCCTTAAAACGATAGTCCACTACATCAACACTATAATCCAGATCAGCAAGAGTATCTGCCATCTGTATTGATTCGATCGCATTACAATGCAGAAAACCTTTCTTTATCCTGAAAGGAGTAAGAATATAAGAAATGAGTGCTCTTTTTCGCCCGCCTTTTCGCACAGATACTGGAGGAGTATGCTTGTCAATTGTATTGAAAACGCGATAATATATTTTACGACGAATACTCATAACTACTTTCCGGACCTTTAACAATTATTATTTAATGCCTCAAGAATTTCCTTTTTATTATTTACCCACAGGAACAAGTAATAAAGTCCTGCCATCATAATTCCTATAAAAAGCTTCTGTAAATCCATAACCTCCAGAAAAGAAACAATTAAACAGTTTATGATTAAAAACATCACCAACGGGAATAAATGAGGCAGAAAAACAATCTTCAGGTAGTATAAAGTTGATACTCCTAAAGTCTTTGTGCTTTTCTGTATTACATATAACACCAAAAGCAGGCTGGCTGCCAATAAACCATAAGCCGCGCCATCCAGGAGGTAGTATTTAGTTAAAACCGGAAGAAATACGAGATAAGCTATTACAGTTAATATGGAGAAATGCCCCAACAGCCTCGAGTTCCCCAATCCCAGCACAACCTGGTTCGGAATAGTAGTAAAACTTCCAATCGTTGCGCTGATACAGGTCAGGGTCAATACCAGCCATGCTTCACGGGCAAAACTTTCATTTAACCAAAGCTGCAGGATCTCTTTTGAATAAATAGATATTGTAAGTGCAATGGGAATGGTAACAGCTGAAAATATAAAAGAGGTCCTAACCAGGATATTATCGATAGCACCTCTCCTGCCCTCAGATTTTAAAGTGCTGACATAAGGCATTAATGTACTGGCTGCATTACTCAGAATTCCACCAAACGCCCCCAATAGCTTTTGTGGAACTGAAAAATAACTTACAGCTGAAGGACCAGCATACATACCAATCAACAGTTTTACGACATAATTGGCAAAAAGATTGGAAATTTTTGATAAAAAGATA
>DASWXS010000132.1:0-2589 GCA_036405375.1 Bacteroidia bacterium | reverse complement strand
GCATATTTATTTTTACCTGGAATTTTCTGAACCTATGGAGTGGGAAGCTTTTTTAAATGATAAAAGCCAGAAAGATGTACGCTTAAAAGACAATTACTATGGAGGAAAAAATGTGAAAGCCATTTTCCGTTCTAAGAATGGCAAAAAGCCGTTAATGGTGAAAGTCGGCATTTCAAATGTAAGTGTGGAAGGGGCAAAAAATAATTTGCAGACAGAAGCACCTGGTTGGGATTTTGAAACCTACAAAAAAAACGCGGCTGATCTTTGGGAGAAAGAACTAAGTAAGATCCAGGTCACATCAACAGACAAAGATAAGCTAAGCGTTTTTTACACAGCGCTCTATCATGCTATGGTGCATCCTTCCATTGCCAATGACGTAGATGGCAGTTATCGCGGAAGAGATATGAAGATCCATAAAACAGAAGGACATGATTATTACTCTGTGTTCTCGCTTTGGGATACGTATAGAGGATTACATCCATTACTTACACTCATTGACAAAAAACGTACAGAAGATTTTATTAAAACATTTTTACTGCAATACGAACAGGGAGGCCGTTTACCTGTATGGGAGCTGGCAAGCAATGAAACAGAATGTATGATAGGATACCATTCCGTATCTGTCATTTCAGATGCGTATATGAAAGGCATAAGGGGATTTGATGCAGAGAAAGCGCTCATTGCAATGAAAGCAAGCGCGATGAAAGATCATTTCGGGTTGGCGGCGTACAAACAAAATAATGTGATCACTATTGATGATGAACCAGAATCCGTTTCCCGCACTTTGGAATACGCCTACGACGACTGGTGTATAGCCCAGGTTGCAAGGGATCTGAAAAAAGAAGAAGATTACAATACTTTTATCAAACGCGCACAATCATGGAAAAACGTCTACAACAAAGAAACCGGTTTTATGCGTGCCCGCAAAAATGGCAATTGGCAAAGTCCTTTTGATCCGCGGGAGGTGAACAACTATTTCACGGAGGCTAATTCATGGCAATATTCATTTTATGTTCCGCAGGATGTGGAAAGTTTAATTGCGCTCCAGGGAGGGAAAAAAGGATTCGAACAAAAACTGGATGCCTTGTTTACTGCTAATTCAAAAACAACAGGACGAACACAGGATGATATCTCAGGGCTCATCGGCCAGTATGCACACGGAAATGAACCAAGCCATCATATGGTGTATTTATATAATTACACAGGTAATTACAGTAAAACGGTAAAGTATATTGATACCATCTGTAATTACTTTTACAAAAACACTCCGGATGGCCTGATCGGAAATGAAGATTGCGGACAAATGAGCGCCTGGTATGTGCTTTCATCACTTGGTATTTTCCAGGTATGCCCAGGCTCTACTGATTTTGTTATTGGGAAACCCCAATTCGAAAAAGCAGTTCTCACTACACACAACAATAACAAACTTACCTTGTCAAGACCGGGTAATTATACTGCCGCTAACGCAAACAATACAGTATTTAAACTGAATAAAAAAGATCATACAAAGCTCTTTATTTCATACAACGATATTTTAAATGGCGGATCACTTGAGTTTATAACCAGTCCTGGCCCGATTACCGGGGATTATGCAACGCCATCCTCCAAAATAGCGGATCAGTTACTAGTACCAATACCTGCTATCAAAACCAGCACAGGTTTGTTCGACGACACCTTACGCGTAACGCTTGTACCTTCTTCCAATAAGTCGGACCTGTATTACCGAACCGAAACAAACGGAACATTCATCAAATACAAAGAACCATTTATTATCAATAAAACAACTGAGGTAGAAGCATACGAAGAAGTGAACGGGACAAAAAGCACTATTGCAAAAGGTATGCTTCACAAACGTCCAAATAAATGGAAAGTAAGCATTAAATACAAATACAATCCACAATACAACGCAGGCGGGGCAATTGGAATCATTGACGGATTGCGCGCCGATGTGAACTGGAAAAAAGGAGGATGGCAGGGATATCAATCTACCGACTTCGAAGCAACCGTTGATATGCTGGAAGTAAAAAATATTTCTTACGCAGGTGCCGAATTTTTACAGGACACACGTTCTTGGATTCTCTTCCCTACCCAGTTGGTTGTATACACTTCAAGCGACGGAATTAATTTCGAAAAGGCAGTTACAATCAATAATAAAAAACCTGCTGATGATTACGAAATTCAATTGCTGGAATTAAGTGGAGAAATGAAACCAACCAAAGCCCGTTATGTAAAGTTTGTAGCTACTAACTTTGGGAAACTCCCTGAATGGCACGCCGGAAAAGGCGATGACGCATTCATTTTTGTGGATGAGCTGATTATAAAGTAGGTAGTTTTGAGTATAGAGTTTTTAAATACGGAGGCGAGTAAGTACACAGTCTTGTAAGATCAAATCTAAAAACTCTATACTTATAACTCAAAACTATCAACTCTTCTGGTATTTCCAATGCCTGCTTTTCCCTTCCGCGATCCACTCTAATGCTGTTTCCAATCGTTTTTCCCGTGTAGCTTCCGTTTTGGCTTCCACCAGCCAGGTCACATATTCTTTTTGTTTACCAGGAGTAAATGATTCAAAATGCTTTTTAGCTCTTG
>DASWXS010000131.1:0-3298 GCA_036405375.1 Bacteroidia bacterium | reverse complement strand
ATGGCAATGAGTATATACCCTTCAGGTATGAGTCGATTGATATAGAAAAAAACGGGCAGCTTTTCATAACTGACTTCAACGAAAAAGAGAAAATGGTAAAGTATCCGAACGATCCAAAACTTTCTGATCCATCAACCTGGTATGACGATATTAACTCTTATCACTTTTACACCGAAGTGCTGAAAAACGACACAGAATATTCCGGTTTGCTGGATTCCAGCGGTAAAGAGCTGTTACCACCTGTATATAGCAAAATAGACATCTATCCTGATAACATAGTGGTTACAGATGCGAAAGAAAATAAATTTGTATACTGCCCCGGCGGCAAACTTCTTCCTTTACCTGAAAAATCAAGGCTTGCGCTCACCATAAATGCTGATAAAAATCAATTCCTCCTTAGTAAAAAGAATTCTTTTGTTATGTACAACAATGGAAAAGAAGAAGTTATTTTGACACATCATGACACAGAATACGTTTCCATATTAAGTGCAGTTCAAAACAAAGTAAAGAACGAAATATACATTATACTTGGAAAGAACGACGATGCGGCTATCTATAAGATAAAAGGCACCAGCATAAAACAAGTGCATCCTTTTGCCCGGAACAGTTACAGGAATGAATCAGCCTATGGCATATCTTACCTGAACGAAAAGGACCAGCATAATTTCGTTACCATTACCGGCACCGAGGCTGTTCCTTACGGCAATTGGGAGAACATTACAGACCTGAGCACTTTCCGTTCTGAACTTGGTTTCATGGGCATTAATCTTATTGTGGTAACCACCAAATCAAAAACCACCGCATATAATGAAAAAGGGAAAGTGCTTTATTCGTGCACAGACTGTTTCATAGAAATGAACGAATGTGAATGGGGGAATAATGATTTCAATTTATACTGTGGCTCTTTTCTTCCGGGTAAAGAGCATTTCCTGATGTATGATCTGAAAACCAACAAACTCACTTCTCCGCCTTTGAATAATACTTCAGAGCAATTGAATGATACAACCTGGCTACTGAAAGATACTGCCGGTGTATCTTATCTTTACTTTACTCAACAGCATCAGTTAAAACCATTAGGCATAAAACACAAATCATGGTTCTCTTTTGGTGAATGGACTTTATCTTTTTCTTTTGTTGATCAAAACGACGATTGGTATTTCCTGGACAATAAAACACTTAAACTAAGCAAAGCTCCCGGGAAAGCTATCAGCACCGAAATTTTCTTTTCCACGTATCATTTGGGAGAACATCATTATTTTTACAGTACTGTAGAAGATAAAGGTATCTACAAAAAAGGAATAATTAATGAGACCGGGAAAATAATCGCAAAGACCGAATATGAATCGATAGAAATGCCAAGCGATTATGAAGAGCTCGCTTTATTTGCCTGCAGAAAAAAAGGATCAGTTGATCTTATTAATTTAAAAGGCGAAATTGTGAACCTACCCAATCAGAATTTCAATAGTTTTTATATTGATGACGAATCTGTGCTGCTGGCAGAAATAGGAAGCGGCGATCTCGCAACATACGAGATATTCAATGCATTTAATGGCTATAAAAGAGTGAATTATTCATTTAAGCCTTCTCCTATTTACCCTCGCACCATAAAAATCAATAATAAATATGTTATTCAATTCACTAAGGAGCTAACCACAAAAGTGAGAGATGGCGATGAGTTTTTCGATGACACCAATGAATACGAATTGTATATTGGTGAAGACGGAACTCCTTTCTTTGAACTTGGTCCTGACTTTAAATAAGCACTGCGAAATGTTGTTATTCTGTTAAAACTAAATAACAGCTTCAATTTGCAAACTCTTTCTGTTTTTTAACTTTGTTCTCTGCCCCGAGATGCTTTGTTTAAAGAACATACTGCTGCCAGTTGCTTTGTGCATTCTGTTATTTGCCTGTAAAAACGACAACAAGAGTGCTTCGTTTTACTACTGGAAAACCAATTTCAGGCTCTCTGCACAGGAAAAGCAAGTATTAAAAGACGTAAATACAAAAGATTTGTACATTCGTTTTTTTGATGTCGACAAAAAAAATGACGCTATCGTTCCCCTGGGAACAATTAATAACCTGGAAGATGTTCCCGACAGTATAAATATTGTCCCGACCGTTTTTATAACAAACCGTACTTTTGTCGATATCAGCAAAGAGGAGATCGGGCGCCTGGCAAAGAATGTTTCATCCAAAATAAATGTACTTGCAGCCAACGCAAACATTATTTTTAATGAGTTTCAAATAGACTGCGACTGGAGCGAAAAAACAAAGAAAACCTATTTCGAGTTTCTTTCCAACATTCAACAGGAAATGCCCGGCAAAACAGTATCTGTTACCATACGTTTGCACCAGGTAAAATATCCTTTGCGAAGCGGCATTCCACCTGTAAAAAACGGGGTGCTTATGTTTTATAACATGGGCAAACTCAATAATACGGAAGAAAAAAATTCGATCTATAACACTGCCGACGCAGAAAAATATGTTTCCTATATAAAGAAATATCCACTCCGCTTAGACTATGCCTTGCCTGTATTCAGCTGGCAATTACACAAACGGAATAACAAACTCCTTGGGCTTGTTTCCAAAAACGAATTACCGGATACTAACAATGCAGAACTGTTGTTAAAACAAAAGCCGGGTGTATTCAAAATAAAATCCCCATTTTTACATAAGGGAAGATATTATATGGAGAACGATGAACTTCAAACAGAATACATTGGAGAAACCGAGCTTACAAACGCGGCACAACTTTTGGCCGGTAGTATAGATAAAACCAAATATCACAAAATCATTTTTTTCGATCTCGATTCGAGCAATTTCAAACACATCAATCATGAAACTATCAAAAAAATTCTGGACGTTCTTAACTAGTTTTTCTGTAATGGGAGCAGTGATCGCTATTGCATGTGCTGGTGGCGACTGGGACAGTACCGAGGGATCCATGTTTAGCCCCGAGATCATTAACAAACCGGCAGTGCAGCCTTTTTTCAGAGCATCGTACAATCCGTTTTATCCCGATGGATATTGTGACAATCATAATATTGTATGTAAAGATCTGAATGTGGAAGAATGGGAAAAGTACTTCGAAGGAAAAGTAAAAAAGGAAGCGATTAGCTATTGGCTGTATAAAGCAGAACCTAAAGAAGTAAATAACATGATCCTTAGCATTAAAGCTACAACCAAAGAACCTCCCCGCCTTAGCGATGAATCGAAAGCCAATACACTAATGGGTGCACAACCAAATGGTAAAGCAGTTCCTTTTTTATATTATGTTGGGTTTGCAAAACGCAACGAA
>DASWXS010000130.1:0-4412 GCA_036405375.1 Bacteroidia bacterium | reverse complement strand
GATTTTATTCTAATTGTCAGGTCGAGCGCAGTTGAGACCTATTAAAAGCAGTTTTCCAGTTGGGTCTCGACTGCGCTCGACCTGACATCTCTCCTATTTTATTGAGTTATTCATTACTTTTTTGATCTATATCATAAAACGTTAACAGATTAAAAAATCTGATCCCGCTATCGCATTTTATAGCTATATTTGATAAGATTATCGTTTATGAACCTGAAAGAAAAAATACTCAAACTTTTAGTCGAGAAAAATTTCACTTACACGCAATTAGCCGAGCATCTCAATATTACCGAAAAGCAGCTGGACCATGCGCTGGAAACCAAAACGCTGGAAGTAAGAACCCTGGAACTCATTTCAAAAGAATTGCGCATCCCACTTTACAGTTTTTTCCGTGACCCGGTTGCCATGAAACAGTATATGGAAACCTATGCCGAGCCATACTATAATGTAAATATCTGGAGCGACCAGGAAATAAAATATAAATCAGAGATAGAAACATTAAAAGAACAGGTTGAGAACCTGAGAGCTGAACTGATACGCAAAGAGCAGTTGATCGAGGCGTTGGAAGGACAAATGAAAGGCCACAAATAGGCCTTTTTTGGTTTCAAAACAATTATACTAACCCAATTCGGAATAATATGACTTCTGAAGAAAAGATCATGTTGCTGGCACAAAAACTTACCCTGTTAAGTTCAAGCCTCGACAAACAAAAAGCCGACATCGAACTGATCAGGCAGCAGATCGCTATCCTGCAAAAGGAAAATAACATACCGGTAACCGAAATAGTTACACCGGTAATTCAGCCTGTTAAACCGGTTGAACCAATAATACCGCCGGTTGAGAAAAAAGAGGAGATCAAAGAAACTCCTAAAGAAGAAATAAAGCCTGTAATTCCTGAAATACAGCAAACCGTTGTAACACCCGTTATTGAACCGGTAAAACAAATGCCGCCGCCGCCGCAATTCACAGTTCCGGCGCAGGATAAAAAACCGGCCAAAGCATTCAACATAGAAGAATATGTGGGAGGAAAACTGGCAGGTATCATTGGTATCATTATTCTGGTGATCGGTATCGCTATCGGTGTAAAATATGCTATCGATAAAGACCTGATCAATCCGCTTACCCGTATTATTTTCGGATTCCTGGCCGGAGGTATTTTAATGACCTTCGCCATCATTCTCAAGAAAAAGTACCAGCTCTTCAGTGCTATTGTATTAGGAGGAGCCGTATCTACCCTCTTCTTCACAGCATTTGCCGGGCATGCCTTTTACGATATCTACCCGCGTGGTTTTGCTTTCGGCCTGATGCTCATTATTACCGCTTTTACCGTTTTCGCCGCGCATAGTTACAATTATGAGATCATAGCAGTAATTGGATTAGTAGGCGCATATGCTATTCCACCTATGCTGAGCGACGGAAGTGGGAAGATTGAATACATGTATACCTATATGGCTATTATTAATGCCGGAATATTGGTGTTAAGCCTGTTTAAGAACTGGACCTGGGTTAAATACTGTGCCTATGCTTTAACCTGGTTGCTGGTAGCAAGCTGGACATTAAATAAGTATACGTTAGATAAGCTGAATATCACTATCATTTTCACTACAATTTTCTTCCTTACTTTCTACACTACATTTATTGCATATAAGCTGATCCGCAAAATTCCGTTCCAGGTAATGGACATTGTTACCCTCTTAAGTAACAGTACCATTTATTTTGGATTGGGTTATTATGCGCTCAATAACCAGTTTACTGAAAAGTACCTGGGATTGTTCTGTATCTTCAATGCACTTATTCATGTAGTAGTGGCTTACATGGCTTACTCCAAAAAAGTTACCGATAAGAATATCCTGTATTTTATTCTTGCATTGGTATTTACTTTCCTTACCATAGCCGTTCCGATTCAGCTGGAAGGAAAAGTAGTTACGTTATGCTGGTTTGCAGAAATGGATGTTCTATTCTTTATTGGTAGAAAGTTTTCTGTTCCATTCTTTAAACAAATAGCATACTCAGTAGCCACATTAGGTTTCATAAGCCTGTGGCACGATTGGTTCGTATACTATATGGATACATGGGACAAAAGCTTCTACAATCCAATACCGGTATTACTGAATAAAATGTTCCTGACATCCGGTTTTGCGATTGTTGCCTTGGGTGTTTTGTGGTTCATGCTGAAAGATAAATTCAACAGCGAAACGGAGAAAGAGAAAGACGCCGTTTACCCGGCAATGAAGGTAGTGGTACCTATACTTTTCTTTATCACCACCTATTTCACCTTCGCATTCGAGATCGCGCATCATTTCCAGAACCAGGTGCATGCAAGTACTATTAAAGATCCTGCCAATATATACAACCCAACTATTATGGATGATAGCTTGCCGACTTTCCTTGGATTATGGCTGGTAATTTATACCGCAGTGTTCTCATCGCTTATTTTGTTCATCAATTCACGAACAGCAAAATCAGTTGGTATACATTGGGCATTTTATGCTCAGAGCCTGCTGTCCTTATTATTATTGATGTTTGTCGGATTCTCCGCATTAGCCAAGCTACGCGGATATTATTATTCAGAGAGTGAAGAGTATTTCCCGAGCCAGTTTAAAACCGATTGGATGCTGAACTTCCGTTATGTATTCTTCCTTTTCACAGCGCTGGTATTAAGCCTTGTTTATTTCTCACAACGTGCCGTCGACAATAAAGTATCCCGCTCTGTTTTTGTATGGGTATTGCATCTTTCTTTCCTCATTATGCTCAGCAGCGAACTGGTAAACCAATTCCGCCTGGCACATTCGGATGATGTTATCATATATGAGCGAATAGCTCGCCGTATGGGCTTAACCATTTTGTGGGCACTCTACTCTACCCTGCTTATCGTATTCGGGATTGCACGCAAAATAAAAATGCTGCGTATAATGGGATTTACATTGTTCGGCGTAACGCTGGTTAAATTGTTGATCGATTCCATCAATATGTCGTTGGGATACAAACTCATTGTTTACATTTCGGTAGGTATTATCCTCACTACAATCGGATTCCTGTATCAACGATTCAAAAAAATACTATTTGAAGATGATGAAGAAGCTAAAAATCACTAAAGCGGTATTACTGCTTACGGCTGTGTTATGCTTCTCCCTTGCAAAAGCGCAAACGGGAGGCTACACCTATTACAAGGAAGTAGAACCGGTTGGCAAAACCACTTATTACAAAATACCGTTGAGCGCTGACATGCTTGCCAAAAGCCGCAGCGACTTCAACGATTTTCGTGTACTGAAGGTTGATGAGAACGATTCGGTTGAAGTGCCTTATCTTTTAAAATGGAACGAATCTACCTGGTATAATACTTTCCAGGATGAGAATATCATTGATGTATCTTACCGTAAAAAGAAAGCCTCTTACATTACGGTAAAAATGAATGAGGAAAAAGAGATCAATGAAATGCGTTTGAACATTGCCCAGACTGATTTCGATAAACGTGTAACCATTGAAGGGAGCAACGACAACAAGCACTGGAAAACGATTAAAGAAAACATCCGCATTGTTGGCTTCGGGCAGGAACAATTCAGCTTTAGTAAACTGTATTTTCCAACAAGCACTTATACTTATTACCTGATCACGCTGAATGATGAAACCTCGCAACCTGTTACCATCAATTCGGTACAAACTTTTTTCGACAATGAGTACAAGGCCGTTTATGAAAAGATAAAAGACATTTACGTTGTAAAAAAAGAAATCAAAAAAGATCAGAAGCCTGTAAAAGGAAAAGCTCCCGTGTATGAAAATTACACCGAAATAAAAGTTACACTCCCTTACCATGCCTGCATCAGTTTTATCCAGTTGAAAAACCGCAATAAAACAGAAGATTTCTACAGAAGTATTTCGGTTTGTAACGACAAAGGCGCTGAATTGAACCAGGGCACATTTACATCATTGGAAAAAGAAGGCATTACTAATATTTATATGAACCGGGCTGTAGGGAGTTCGTTTACCATAAAAGTATACAACAATGATAATCCTCCTATTGAAAGCATTGATGTGAATGTATATGGTATGAATGCTTTCCTCGTAAGCAAACTGGAGCCGGAAGAGAAATACCTGGTTATGTATGGCAAATCGGGCGTCACCAGGGCTGAATACGATCTCGGATATTTTTCGGATAAGATCAGTGCTACTGCCAAAGAAGTAAACTGCAAAAATGAAGTGGTGATCAAATACAAAGTACCCGAAAAGTCAGGTCCTATTGTAACCGAGCAAAAATGGCTCTGGATAACCATGGGCGGATTGATCCTGCTTTTGGGCGGATTTGCATTTTCTTTAATGAAAAAGATTGGAAAATAATTTTTCCTAAGCTCGATATAGATTTGTAATTTCGGCGAGATGAATTGTTTACAGGCAGGTATCAGATCTTTACTCTT
>DASWXS010000129.1:0-4057 GCA_036405375.1 Bacteroidia bacterium | reverse complement strand
CCAAAGATTTTACACAGATGATGAACTCCAAAACAATGGTGGTTTTGGTGGGTGATACTGCTTTTGACAATTCAGTAAAAAGAGCTATGAAAAAATACTGGACCATTACCAAGTATGATTTCATTGAAATGAAAGATATTGATGCCCATATTGCAGATGAAGGTAAGTCTTTTTTATTGCCATTTGTAATCACAGTAACATATACTCACAGTGCAGGATCAAAATTTTCTGATTACAGCAAATTAAAATCATGGTACTCTGTTCTTCTTGGTGGAAGAAAATCATTGAGCAGGTACACTGATAAGGATCCTATTGCTATTGCTCCATTTAACTATTATGGTGATGAAAAAGTATATTTAAGCTGCGCATATCGCCTCGATTACATGGTGAAAGGAATAAACGATGCTTTTACGGAATGTAAAGACAAACAACTAAGCGGAAGTTATGCCAAAATAATTTTTAAGTGTATTGATAACATAAACCTGCAAACGGTTGAGGCATTGTCTAAAAAGACCCTTGTTGTAAACAAGGATATGATGTGCTGGTACAACAACAAAAATATGGTTTCTAAAGAATTGTTCGATGATGCAAAATATGCTTACAAAATCCAGTATGTGAGCGATGCGGAATTTAAATCCATTATGAAAGGAAACAGCTCGGAATACCTTTGCTTTTTTCCTTCTATTGAAGTGAACAAACATATGATCGTTTTTGATCCAAGCACAAGAAAAACTGTGTATTATGGCTGGGCTATGCAAGGGTTGAAAGTAACTAAGAAAGATATTAAGAGCATGTCGCAGGGTAAAAGCTAAGAACAAATTAATTTCCTTTCAATATCCATGTGATCATCTATTTCACATGGATATTTTTTTGTCTGTACCTGAAAACAGATCTCAATTCCCTGGGTTTAATGTGAGCATAAATGTATTAACTTTGGGTACACATGAAAATACTTTTTACAATGAGGTACCTGTTTGCTATATTATTCTGTGGGTTAATTTTTAGTTCCTGTTACTTAGGTAAAAGTATAGAGAAACCGGTAACTGTTTTCCTGGACCTGTCAGAGTTTAGGGTTAACACTTATACTTCCGCTGCTAATCCCCAGTATCTTAATTATGCCACTGAGCAGGAGTACCGTACAGCTTTTCTGAATTCATTATCCAATGAAGCGACTTATTCTAAAAACGTAACCATAGTTTATTCACAACCGGCTGATTATACCTTAAAATTAACCTACTTTGAAGTGCGGGAAAGTGAATCGAAAGAAACCGTGAATGATGCGAGCTCACCTTACAATGGACAAAGTTACTTTCTTACCAGCATTGATGCCAAAGCCACTTTTGATCTGACGAGGGGAACGGATAAGATAGATAGTTACACCGCCTATTCCAGCAAAAGCGAAAAGCTAAAGAATAATCAAAGTCTCGGCCAAATGATCATTGGGGCTAATAAAGATAATACGCAGTACCGTGAAAAGCTAATGCAGGATGATGTTTGTAAAGACATGTCGGATAAATGCGGGCGCCGCACCTGGAATTTATTTACACAGAAACTGGCGAAGAAAATGAAGTAATCGTTTAATTGTTTACTGTTTAGCGACTTAAGTGCAGATGAACATATCTGAACAATGAAACAATAAACCCAAAACTCAGTTTTGTCAACTTCCGGTTCAAAACTATTTCCTGCTGTCTATTGCAAAGGAACCTTTTTCCCTGCTACATTTAATCTCATAAATTTATACTACATCTATGGAAGCTTATCTTAAGTATTGGTGGATAGCCGCGTTAGTGCTGTGTCTGCTGCTTTACAAACTCATTTTCCGACTGCTGGGAATTATCATTATTCCTGAAGACAAGATCGGGCTGGTAACAAAAAAATTCGTTTTGTTTGGCTCCAGGAAAGAGTTACCTCCGGGAAGGATCATTGCTGTAGAAGGTGAAGCTGGTTTCCAGGCCCAATCACTCGCTCCGGGGATTTATTTCTGGTACTGGGTTTGGCAGTACGAAATTAAACTACAAAGTTTTACTGTTATTCCGGAAGGAAAGATTGGTTTGCTTGTGGCTAAGGATGGTAAGGAACTGGAAACAGGGAATATCCTTGCACGTAAAGTTGAATGCGATTCTTACCAGGATGCAACGGCTTTCTTTAATAATGGCGGACGTAAAGGTCGTCAGTCTGCTATTATCACTGCAGGTACTTATCGTATCAATACTTTTTTGTTTGATATTATGACCTACGACATGACCCATATCACGGAGAACATGGTTGGTGTTGTTACTACACTTGATGGTATGCCTATTGAAGAAGGTAATATCGCGGGTAAACCGGCAAAAGGACATAATAATTTCCAGGATTGTGATGCGTTTCTTGCTAATGGAGGTAACAAAGGTTTGCAGCCGGAGATCATACTTGCAGGTTCTTATTACTTAAACCCATGGTTCATCCAGGTAGAACAAATTAAAATGACTGAAATTCCTATCGGTTATGTTGGAGTTGTTATTTCGTATGTTGGTAAAGATGGAACCGATTTAAGCGGGGCAGAATTTAAACACGGAAATATTGTAAGTAAAGGTGAAAAAGGTGTGTGGGCGGAGCCATTAGGTCCGGGTAAATATCCTATCAACAGCTATATCATGCGTGTAGAGCTTGTTCCTACTACCAACCTTGTATTGAACTGGGCAAATGCAAGAAGTGAAGCCCATCAGTTGGATAAACATTTATCAACGATTACGGTACGCTCGAAAGATGGTTTCCCTTTCAATCTCGATGTGTCGCAGATCATTCACATTCCTACCAACGAAGCACCTAAAGTTATTGCACGTTTTGGTAATATGGTAAACCTTGTTGGTCAGGTATTGGAACCAACCATTGGTAACTACTTCCGTAACTCGGCACAGGATAGTGATGTAATTGCTTTCTTAAGTTCTCGTAAAGAAAGACAGGACGCGGCGAAAAAACGCATCAGCGAAGTACTGGATCAATACAATGTAAATGGTGTTGATACACTTATTGGCGATATCGTTCCGCCGGAAAGTTTGATGAAAACTTTAACCGATCGAAAAATTGCAGAAGAACAAAACACAACATTCGAAACGCAGAAAAAAGCTGAGGTAACACGCCAGGCACTGGAAAAAGAAACTGCTGTTGCTGATATGCAAAAAGAAATCGTGAAAGCAGACCAGGGTGTATTGATCTCTGAACGTATCGCGGATGCTGCCGTTAAGAAAGCTACCGGTGAAGCGCAGGGGGTGAAAATCTCGTCGAATGCTGAAGCCGATCGTTTAAAAGTAATCGCGAATGCAGATGCAGAGAAGACGAAAGTATTAGCGAATGCGGAAGCTGAAAAAATCAAAGCGCTTGCAAACGCGAATGCAGAGCAGATCTCTGTTACCGGTAAAGCGGAGGCTGATAAGATACTTGCCATTGGTAAATCAAATGCAGAGTCATACAAATTAGCGGTAACCGCAATGGGTGGAGATAACTTTACACGCTTGAAGATTACTGAGTCAATTGGAAAAGACAAGATCAAGGTGATTCCGGATGTGTTGATAGCTGGTGGTGACGCCGGACCAAATGGGCCAATTAGCGGACTGCTTGGATTAAAACTGATGGAAGATATGGCTAAAACCATTGAAACAAAAACGATCGATCCAAAAGGTAAAGGAACTGGTGGAGATGTGGTTTAATTTTTTACCACTAAGACACTAAGAAAAATACAAAGGTTCACTGAGAAAAAGGCTGGAATACTTTCCAGCCTTTTTTATGTAATGTATACTTAGAGGTGAAGCATTACTTATTCCTCGGATGAAACGAAATAATATTATCTCTCAGGTAATAATTATCAATATGGGTATAAATCTCAGTTGTGGTAATAGAGGAGTGCCCAAGCATTTCCTGCACAGCTCTTAAGTCTGCGCCGCCTTCTACTAAATGCGTTGCGAAAGAATGACGGAAAGTATGCGGGCTGATCGTTTTTTTTATGCCAGCCATTTCAGCAAGGTCTTTAATAATTAGAAACACCATCACACGCGATATTTTTCCACCCCTTCGGTTAAGG
>DASWXS010000128.1:0-4736 GCA_036405375.1 Bacteroidia bacterium | reverse complement strand
ATCAACATGCGCCTGGTTCGAACGCAATTCTGAATTTCCTTCTGTAAATAATTCAATGATCCTGTTTCTTACAGCTGATGTAATATCTTTTCCAAGCGCTATAAAATCGTTCAGATACTCCTGTTTAAAAACCATGTTATCGAAACTGAAATTGCCCAGGTAGCCATGATGACATAATTCATACAGGTCAATCACCTGGTCACCAATCGCGCTACAGGCATGATGTTGCACATGAGCATCGGAATAAACACCAAAAGGAATATTATAAATACTGAAATCATTGTTTGCATCAACATGAATCCAGGAAGTTTTATGTGCCATAATTTTTTTATTTGAGTGGTTTCAAAATTAGGCATTGATAGTTAGAAAGGCAAGATTTATTATTAACCTCTTAAAGTGATTTCAGGATCATTAAAATCTTTAACCTGTTTTTAACGTTAATTGACCGATACTGAACGTACAACACTTTTTTATTCAACATTTCTCCAGTAACTTTACCCAATGCCATTTGAACTTTTATCGGAATTCGAGCCAACAGGCGATCAGCCAACGGCTATACGTCAGCTCTCGGAAGGAGTAGACAATCATGTAAAACATCAAACCCTGTTAGGAGTAACCGGTTCGGGAAAAACATTTACTGCTGCAAATGTAATTGCGAATGTAAACAGACCTACTCTGCTGCTCAGCCATAACAAAACACTTGCGGCACAGTTGTATAATGAGCTAAAGCAATTCTTCCCAAACAACGCCGTTGAGTATTTTGTTTCTTATTACGATTATTACCAGCCTGAAGCATATCTGCCGACCACAGATACTTATATTGAAAAAGATCTCGCTATCAACGACGAGATCGAAAAGTTGCGTTTAAGTGCTACTTCTGCCCTGCTCTCGGGCCGGCGTGATGTGATTGTTGTTTGCTCCGTTTCCTGCATTTATGGTATCGGTAATCCAACAGCATTCCGGGAAAATATTATTTCCATTGAAGTCGGCCAAATGATCAGCCGGAATAAATTCCTGCATAAACTGGTTCAAAGTCTTTATTCGAGAACAACGGAGGAATTCAGCAGGGGCAGCTTCAGGGTAAAAGGTGATACCGTTGATATCAATCTTGCTTACACAGATTACTCCGTTCGTATCTGCTTCTTCGGTGATGAGATCGAAAGTATAGAAACCTTTGACCATGCCTCGGGAGATATCATTGAGAAATTCAAATCATTTAATATTTATCCTGCAACCATTTTCGTTACTGGCCCTGATACTATGAAAACGGCAATGGTGCAAATACAGGATGATATGGTGAAACAGGTTGACTATTTCAAACAAACGGGAAAACCCCTGGAAGCAAAACGTTTGGAAGAGCGTGTAAATTACGATTTGGAAATGATGCGTGAACTTGGCTACTGTAGCGGTATTGAAAACTATTCACGTTACTTTGACGGGCGATTGCCGGGCACTCGTCCTTTTTGTTTAATAGATTATTTCCCGAAAGATTTCCTGATGCTGATTGACGAGAGTCACGTTACTGTTCCGCAAATACGTGCAATGTATGGAGGTGACCTTGCGAGAAAACAAAATCTTGTTGGATATGGTTTCCGATTGCCCTCTGCATTGGATAACCGCCCGCTCAAATTTGAAGAATTCGAAACGCTTATTAACCAGATCATATACATCAGCGCTACACCGGCTGAATACGAGCTCGAAAAAAGTGAAGGAGTTATTGTGGAGCAATTGATTCGCCCTACCGGTGTATTGGATCCGCAAATAGAAGTAAGACCATGCACCAACCAGGTGGATGACCTGCTGGATGAGATTCATAAAGTGGTAGAAAAAGATGAACGCGTTTTGGTCACAACGCTTACCAAACGTATGGCAGAAGAGCTGACCAAATACATGACGAAACTGAATATCCGTTGCCGTTACATACATTCTGATGTGGATACACTGGACCGGATCGAAATCTTAAGACAATTAAGAGTTGGAATGTTTGATGTGCTCATTGGGATCAATTTATTACGTGAAGGTTTGGACTTACCGGAAGTTTCGCTGGTTGCCATATTGGATGCAGATAAGGAAGGTTTTTTGCGAAATGAAAGAAGCCTTGTGCAAACCGTTGGGCGTGCTGCGCGTAATGTGAACGGACGCGTGATTATGTATGCAGACAAGATTACGCAAAGTATGCAGTATACGATTGATGAAACCGAACGTCGCAGAAAAAAACAGATTGCATATAACTACGAAAATGGCATTACTCCTACCCAGGCAGGTAAAAAAGCACTGGATAAACCAATGTCTTCTACTGAAGTTAATTATCACGGACGCCTGGTAAAAGCCTATGTTGACGGAGCAATTACGAGCATTGCAGCTGATCCTGTTACTCAATACATGAATAAAGATGAATTGAAAAAACAATTGACGCAGGTAAAATCTGCCATGCTTAGAGCTGCTAAGGAACTTGACTTTAATGAAGCTGCAAGGCTAAGGGATGAAATGTTTGCTTTGGAGAAGATGATAGACGGGAAGTAACCAGACTAGTAAGACCTGAGACTATAGATATTAGACGGATTCAGTTATGTGAGGAATCAGGGCGCAAGAGCCAGGGCAGAATGATTGTCAGGTCGAGCTATGTCTGACGACAGGCAGGCGAACTCGAGACCTGACATTAATAAACTTAGTGATTTTCAATTCTCAAGCACAAGCTCCTTGTTTTTCTTTTCCATCAGCCATTCAACAGCCTCTTCGTAATTGGAGAACATTTTATTTTCGATATTGGATTTGTTAACCCTCATGTAAAAACCGATCAGTAATTTATGTCCTATGGAACGGGTAACAAAAGCCCTTACCAATGTTGGTCCTGCAAGCTCCAGTTCTTTAATCTTCTCCCGGCCTTTATTAGTAATGTTTACAATTTCAGCCGCATCAACAAGAATCGGGTATTTGGTTTCTCCAGCAAGTTCTACCAGGGCATTATGATTTTCGATATGATGCTCTGCATCTACATCTACATTGGGAAAATAAGAATAATGAATGATCCCTGTATCCAACAACCGCATTACTACAGTTGAAGTACTGATCTCTTTGATGATATTTTGGGGTGTATAAAACAAACCAGTGGTTTATAAGGGTAAATATAATGGAAAAAAATATTCCAAACGATTAATAACGAAAAATAATGGACTAATATGCTTTTTTAACAGACATATACCTTTATTTGATAAATCTATCAGTAATTTTGCATGTAAATTCCGGAATTGTTAATATCCTGCTTAATAATTCAATGTACTCACAGCTAATCTTTATTAAACAATTGATTTCAAACCGTTTAAGTAAATAAAGATTTAACAAATCAATACATACTACTGATTTTCAACGATTTAAAATAGGGAGTTATTTTTTTGTAGTTATTCCGATAAACGTATCTTTGCAGCCGTAATTAATCAAAAAACTAAACACAATGTCAGACATTACAGCAAAAGTAAAATCAATCATCGTAGATAAATTAGGTGTTGATGAAAAAGAAGTAGTTCCAACTGCAAGTTTCACAAACGATTTAGGAGCTGACTCTTTGGACACAGTAGAATTGATCATGGAATTCGAAAAAGAGTTCAACATCGCTATTCCGGATGACCAGGCTGAGAAAATTTCTACAGTTGGTGATGCTGTTGCTTACATCGAAGCAAACGCTAAAAAGTAATTTTTTTCTAAATAAGTTTGTATGCAGTTAAAACGAGTTGTAGTTACTGGTGTTGGGGCAGTTACGCCCTTAGGCAATAACGTTAATGATTATTGGAATAATTTAATTAACGGTGTAAGCGGTGCTGCACCTATTACTCGTTTTGACGCATCCAAATTTAAAACCCAGTTTGCCTGCGAGGTAAAAGGGTTCGACATTGGTGAATACCTTGACAGAAAAGAAGCCCGTAAAATGGATCGCTTTTCTCACCTGGGTATCGCAGCAGCTTCACAGGCAGTAACTGATGCCGGGCTTGATGCTGAAGGTGTTGTTGACAAAGACAGGGTTGGTGTTATCTGGGCTTCCGGTATTGGTGGTTTGGACACTTTCCTGGAAGAATGCTCTGCATTCGCAAAAGGTGACGGAACACCTCGTTTCAATCCTTTCTTTATTCCAAAAATGATCTCTGATATCGCTGCCGGGCATATTTCTATGCGTTATGGCTTCAGAGGTCCTAATTTCTGTGTTGTATCAGCTTGTGCGTCGTCTACAAACGCTATGATCGACGCATTTAATTATGTTCGTTTAGGTATGGCCGATGCTATCGTAACCGGTGGTTCTGAAGCTGTAATCAACGAAGCGGGTGTTGGTGGTTTTAATGCTTTGCATGCCATGAGCACACGTAATGATTCTCCTGCAACTGCTTCCCGTCCATACGATAAAGAGCGTGATGGATTTATTTTAGGTGAAGGTGCTGCCGGACTTATTTTAGAAGAATACGAGCACGCTGTAAAACGCGGAGCAAAAATATACGCTGAGATCGTTGGTGGCGGAATGAGCGCTGATGCCCATCACTTAACCGCTCCACACCCTGAAGGTTTAGGTGCAATGAATGTAATGTTGAATGCACTAAGAGATTCAGGCTTGAGCGCTGATGCTATTGATTATGTGAATACTCACGGAACATCTACTCCATTGGGTGATGTTGCTGAAGTAAAAGCAATTCAGAAAGTATTTGGTGAACATGCATACAAAATGAATATCAGTTCTACCAAGTCAATGACTG
>DASWXS010000127.1:0-34976 GCA_036405375.1 Bacteroidia bacterium | reverse complement strand
TCCTTCTTTAGTTCCAGCAGAGCCTCTTTGAGCTTCTTCAGTTTATTTACTGTTTCAGCGTTTTTATTGATTACTTCTTTTGAAACCTTTGAGCCTTTTAAATGTTCCTTCGCTCCCTGCAGTGTAAATCCTTTATCCTTCACCAGGTGATGGATCACCCGGAAGTTCTCAATATCCTTTTTTGTAAAGAGCCGGTTTCCTTTTGTATTTTTTTGTGGCTTAATGATGTCAAATTCCTTTTCCCAAAAACGGATCAGTGATGTTTTTACATCAAACATTTCGGCTACTTCGCCTATTGAATAATATAATTTTTCTGTTTCCTCCATGCCCGTTGCTTTAATTCATAATGCCTTCATCAGCAAAACTGTAATAACTGTTTTCACCTACTA
The DNA here is from genome assembly GCA_036405375.1 of Bacteroidia bacterium. Classification (GTDB taxonomy): domain Bacteria; phylum Bacteroidota; class Bacteroidia; order B-17B0; family Aurantibacillaceae; genus JADJDM01. The sequence goes on along the minus strand of DASWXS010000127.1, from coordinate 34,587 downwards.
TAATATGATCGAAAACAGCAATATCAAATAGCTTGCCTGCCTCGCGCAATTTTTTTGTTAAGCGCAGATCTTCATCACTGGGGCGCAAACTTCCGGAAGGATGATTGTGCGCTAAAACAATAGAAGACGCGCTGTGCAATAATGCCGGTTTAAATACCAAACGCGCATCTACCAGTGTGGCATTTATACCTCCTTTGCTTATGCATTCTGATTTCACTACAGCGTTTGCCCTGTTCAGTATCAATATCCAGAACTCCTCGTGTGGCAGATCACTAAGGTATGCCTTTAGCACCTCATATGCTGTAAGGCTGGATTTAATAACCACACGCTCACTGCTTGCTGCTCCCTTTTTCCTTCTTCCCAGCTCCAGTGCAGCTGCTATGCTTACGGCCTTTGCTTCACCAATTCCTTTAAATTCGCAGAGCTCCTTAATAGTTAGTTTTGCCAGCTTATTCAAATCATTTTCATAAGTGCGCAATATCCGCTGCGACAGCTGAACAGCGCTTTCATTACGGGAGCCAGAGCCTATTAAAATAGCTATAAGTTCCGCATCCGACAGGGAATGTATGCCTTTCAGCATTAATTTCTCTCTCGGCCGGTCATCTTCGGCAAGGTGCTTTATGGCATTATAACTTTCCAATTCGAAGACTAAAATACTTCTCATCTGTTCCATTACCTATTTTTTTCAGGCTCTTTTATGAAATTTCGATTAACAATTTAAGTACCTTTACGCCCGTGTTCAGAAGTCTCTCCAAACAATCATTACAGGTATTCCTGGTAAAGGACTTCCGCAACTTTGTCCTGGGACGGTTCTTCCTTACCCTGGCCGTGCAAATGCAAATGACCACTATCGGTTTGCAGGCCTACTATGAGCACGGTAAAGATTATTTTGTTTTAGGATTAGTAAGTCTTTTTGAAGCCATTCCTTTTATCATAGCCTGTTTTTTTGCCGGGCATGCGGCGGATATATACAGCAGGAAAAAACTGATCCTGATCGGCAATTTTTGTTTGCTGCTTGGGTCTGTATTACTGCTTCTGCTTTGTTTACCCCAATTCTCCTTCCTGAAAGTATACTCTTATTATCCATTGCTGGTTGTTGTGGTTCTTTTTGGAATTACCCGGGCTTTCCTGGCTGCATCCATGGCGCCGTTTATGTCACAACTAACAGAGCGCAGCATGTACACACATGCGGCAACCTGGAACAGTACCTTCTGGCATATAGGTGCAATCCTCGGACCGGTTGTTGCCGCAGCGATATATGGTTACAACAACATGCTGAATGCTAAAACCACTTACCTCGTAAATTGTATTCTATTCATTATCGGTGCCCTGGCATTTATGCGGATCGGGGAAAAAACAACAGAGAGAAGCAAAGAAGAAACAGTGATGGAAAGCCTGAAAGCAGGTTTGAAATTTGTATTCAAAACCAAAATGCTGCTAAGCGCTTTATCGCTTGACCTGTTTGCTGTTTTATTCGGAGGCGCCGTTGTAATTCTACCTGCATTTAACGACCAGGTTTTGCATTGCGATCCACAGGCTTTTGGTTTGTTAAGAACCTCACCTGCTATAGGTGCAGTGATCTCTGCTTTGATCATGGCGTTTTATCCTCCGCAAAAAAAAGCGGGAAGAGATCTATTGCTCGGTGTAGTTGCTTTTGGAATATTCACCATAGCTTTTGCGTTTTGCACCAATTATTGGCTGGCCTTTTTTATGCTTGCCATGACAGGAGCGTTTGATAATATAAGTGTTGTTGTACGTCACAGTATATTACAGCTGATGACCCCGGATAATATGCGTGGACGCGTTTCTGCAGTGAATAGTATTTTTATTGGTTCCTCCAATGAAATTGGTGGAGTAGAATCAAGCATTGCGGCCAAAGTGATGGGATTAGTCCCTTCTATTGTGTTTGGTGGGGTAATGACAATTGTAACTGTTGCAACAATCAGCAAATTGAATCCTAAACTGAAGAAGCTGGATATTTCAAAGTATCACTAACCTGGAAAGCTATAGCGTCTGAAGGCGGTTCAGCTCCGCGTATGCTCCATTTAATTTAAGTAGTTCTTCATGCGTTCCCTGCTCAACAATCTCGCCATTCTTAAGGTAGATAATTTTATCAGCATGTTTAATGCTGCTCACACGATGGCTGATAATAACAGAAGACCTGCCTTTCATGATACGTTTCAGGTTGGTAACAATTCTGTCTTCCGTTTCTGTATCCACGGCGCTTAAACAATCATCAAAGATCAATAATTCCGGTTCTTTAATAATAGCGCGGGCAATCGAGATGCGTTGCTTTTGTCCTCCCGATAATGTAACACCTCTCTCTCCAACAACCGTTTCATAGGCATGTGGAAAATCAACAATATTATTATGCACTTCTGCATCCTTTGCCGCCTGCTCTACTTTAGCTGCCATTTCAGCATCCGATTGCTGTAACCCAAAGGCGATATTGTTCTTTACCGTATCAGAGAATAAAAACACTTCCTGTGGAACATACCCTGTTTTTCTTCGCAGCTGATAAAGGTTCACCTGTTTTATATCGCGATCCGCAACAGAAATAGATCCTGAGTTAATATCATACATGCGTGCAAGCAATCCTGCAATACTTGATTTGCCTGATCCTGTAGGGCCAGTGATCGCAACCGTTTCTCCGGGATCAATTGCGAACGAAACATTTTTTAATGCCTGTACTTTTGTATCATCATAGGTAAACGATACATTCTTCAATTCAATTCTGCCTATCTTTTCAAGATCCTGTTCAACTGTATTGTCTATGGCAGGTTTGGTATTCAAAAATTCGTTGATGCGTGTTTGCGAAGCTGCCGCGCGCTGTATAAGCGAAGTGATCCAACCCAGCGATGCAAAAGGCCAGGTGAGTTTGTAAACAATAAAAATAAAAGCAGTGATCGTTCCGATAGAGATCTTATTGTCGATATATAATTTTCCGCCAAAGTAAATTACCGATATTAAGCTAAGTCCTATCATTAAAATAATGAAAGGATGAAATGCCGCTTCGGTTCTGCTCAGGCTCAATGCCGAAGACCTATACTTTGACGCTCTTTCTGAAAACAGGGAAGTGAAGAAATTTTCCTTGCCATAAGCCTTTATAACGCGTATTCCCGAAAACGACTCCTGCGCCTGTGAAGTTAGCTGCGAAAGATCCTCCTGAACTTTTGTGCTTTTTTTATTAATGAGCTCGCTTACTTTAAAAATAACGATCGACAAAATAGGAAGAGGGATAAAAACCACGAGCGTAAGGAACATGTCCTGCTTCAACATGAAGAACAAACCCGTCGCAATAGTAAAAAAAGTATCTACTATGTACATCACTGCAGGACCAATGTACATACGTACCTTACCCACATCTTCGCTTATGCGGTTCATGAGGTCCCCGGTATTATTTTGCTTGTAAAAACTGATATCCAGCTTTTGATAGTGTTCGTAAATATCATTCTTCAAATCGGCTTCAATCAATCGTGATAATACGATTACAAATTGTCGTTTCAGGAACATGAAAAATCCACCACCCAGGGCTAAAAGCAACATAACAACAGAAAGTGTAACAATAGAATATTCTCCCGGAGCTTCGCCTTTTACTCTTCGCTCAAATTCGTTGGTTGCTTCCCTGATTGCCTCTCCCTGGCTGATCAATAAAATGTTGTTGATAGCTACAAACAAAAAGCCCAGCAACAACCTGGTTTTATAACGAAGGAAATACTTATTAAGATACTTTAATGATCCCATGAGAGATGCAAATTTAAGCATTTAAAAGGCACAAAAGAAGATACCTGTGTACAAATAAGCCTGCCAATAGCTATGGCTTTTCGGCAGATAAATCTTACCTTTGGCACACTCTAATTTTCAGCAAGATGATCAAACAACTAATTATAGCCGTAGCTTTCCTGGTAAGTTTCCCGGGAATCGGATTCGCTCAAAAAGCAGGTACGGTAAAATATGTAAATGCAACTGAATTCAAATCCTTAATGGAAAAAAAGAAAGGTGTTTTGATCGATCTGCGAACACCCGATGAAATAAAAAAAGGGAAGATAAAAGACGCTGAAGAAATTGATTTCCTGGCCCCGGATGCGGAAAGCCAGATCGACAAACTCGACAAGAAAAAAACATATTACATCTATTGCGCAGGCGGCGGCAGAAGTGGTGAGTGTGCTGAGCTTATGATCAAAAAAGGATTCCAGAATGTAGTGAACCTGCAAAAAGGATTCTCAGATTGGAAAAAGGCAGGCTTTGAAGTAGAGATGAAATAACCTGATCATGAACAAAGCAAAACGTATTGCCATTTTAGGATGTACCGGAAGTATTGGTACACAAGCCCTTGATGTGATTCGCAAAAATCCGGAACACTTTGTTGCTGAAGTTTTAGTTGCCAATTCCAATGCGGATTTGCTCATTCACCAGGCACTGGAATTTAAACCAAACGCTGTTGTGATTGCTGATGAAAGCAAATATAAACAAGTGAAAGATGTTTTGTTTCCTGAAGATATTAAAGTATACGCGGGGGCAAAAGCAATAGAGCAAATTGTTGAAATGGAAACCATTGACCTGGTGCTGGCAGCTATTGTGGGCTATGCAGGGCTTGCTTCCACTATCAACGCAATCAAACACAAAAAGCCAATAGCTCTTGCCAATAAAGAAACACTGGTTGTTGCCGGGGATATTGTAACACAACTTGCTTTTGAAAACGCGGTCAATCTGTACCCGGTAGATAGCGAGCACTCCGCTATTTTTCAATGTCTTGCCGGAGAATTCGAAAACAAAATCGAAAAGATTTATTTAACCGCAAGTGGCGGGCCATTTCGTGGCAAGGACAAAAATTTTCTTCAAACGGTTACCAAAGAACAGGCGCTCAAACATCCTAACTGGGTAATGGGAGCAAAGATCACAATCGACTCGGCAAGCCTTATGAACAAGGGGCTTGAAGTGATCGAAGCAAAATGGCTTTTTAATCTTAAAGCTGAACAGATTGATGTAATCGTGCATCCTCAAAGTATTGTTCACAGTATCGTTCAGTTTAACGATGGAAGTATGAAAGCGCAGATGGGATTGCCGGATATGAAGCTTCCTATCCAATACGCCTTCACTTTTCCTGAGCGTATCAAAAGTGATTTCCCGCGTTTCAATTTCCTGGATTATCCTCAGCTCACCTTTGAACAGCCGGACAAAAAAACATTTCCAAACCTCCAGCTTGCCTTTGATGCTATGGCTAAAGGCGGTAATATGCCATGTGTATTGAACGCTGCAAACGAAATTGCTGTTGATGCATTTTTAGAAGGAAGAATTGGTTTCCTGGAAATGAGCGAGCTAATCGAAACCTGCCTGAACAAGATCTCTTTCATAAAGAAACCAAGTTACGATGATTACATTTTGTGTGATAAAGAAACACGTAAGTTCGCGCAAAGTCTGACCTTAACACTTTAATTCATTAATAAATTTTATTCCTTATTCATTTCATCCTCCAGTCGGATAAAAACAAAACCCGGGTATAATTTTTTTTCCTCGTCGTTCATGTCTCTTCTCTGGTAAGCAGGGAAATCGGAGTAGAACATAAACTCTATGGGATGCTCTACATTTATGAATACCAGGTTCTCCTTTGATCCATTTGTTTCCTTCGCGAGTTTTTTATAATTCTTAGCCCAGGCAGGGCTCCTGTTATAATCTTCAAATAATTTCAGGCGTTCAACAGTATATCTTATAGGAAGCGCAACCGATGCAATTAAAAAGATCACGATCAGTATTTTATACGATTTCTTTTTTACGAGAGCTCTTTTATAATAGAGGTAATTCATAAAATAAGCACAAACTATAAAAAGCGCAGGCGCAGTAAATAAAATATATCCTCTCATTTTTGTGGGAATCAACGAAAAGAAAAGGATAGGAACAAAGATCCAGATCAATAACCCAAGTTTTATACTGTCTCTTTTCTTTACAGCAACAAAAATAAAGAACAGCAAAGGCAGGTAAATAACATCCGAATAATTCATGCGGATCCTGTCCAGGTAAAAAAGCGCATCCCCACTCTGATCGTCCAGAACTTCTGTCATATGCTGAACATTATGTTTATAAGATAAGGCCGCTTCAACAGGAAATGTTTTTAGTATATACAGCTGCCAGGGTAAAGCCACAGCAACCGTTACTATTAAAATTATGAAGCCCTGTACAATTAATGTTTTTATTGGAAAGTATTTTCGTGAAAACAAGAACCAGATCGGGAGAACAATTAATGCCGGCAACCATTTGGTAAGAATTGCAAGACCAATAAGCAAACCAATCATAAAAGACCAAATCAACTTCTTCCGTTCTACCTGTATCAGTGCAAAATAAATTGCTCCTTCAATGAATACCAGGAACAAAGTGTCGTAATGATCGGTGGCAAGCCTTCCAGCGCACAGATCAATTACTAATCCATTGATAGCATGAAAAAAAGCTGCGAGCAATGCAATGCGCGGGTTAACTATTTTTTTTGCTATTGCCCAGGTAAAATATACCGAAAGAGTTGAAAGCAAGATGGACGGAATTCTGATTACGAATTCACTTAATCCAAAACATTTTATACTTAAGGCCATCAGCCACAATGGAAGTGGTTGTTTATGCAGCCAGATATGGTTGGTAAACCAATCCTGCTGCTTATAAGAGAAAACAGTAGTTTTATACAGGAAAGGTTTTAGAGGATCGTTCAATAAGTTTTTCGCCACAACTGCATGAAAACGTTCATCCCACATGTGCAGAAACTCATCCAGAGAAAGATACACTCTTAAAAAAAGAGCGAGCACTAAAATAAGAAAGAGTAAAAGTTTTTCCTTACTTAACCAGGATCGTTTCATTCAGAATCTTGTCGTTTAATTTAATTTCCAGCACATATTCTCCCGGCTCCACTCCACTCAGATCCAAAAGATTTTCTCCCTTTATTAATACAAACGAAGTTGCCTTGCCTTTTGAAGAAGTAAGGTTGGCAGTTGCTGTTGATACACTTTCTCCAAATACATTCAACAGCAGGTTATTGGTATATTCCATTTGTTTTATGGAAACTGTCATTAACTCTGCGTGTGGTTTCACCTGCTTTTTGTAGTATTTGGTTTTTTTCTTTTTTGTTTTATTCATTTGCAGCGCCTCTGTTTGTGGCTTAAGCGCTGACCTTCCTTCCGTTTTTTTTGTAAAGATCAAAGGACTTGTTTTGTTCACTTCTGTTTTTGTCCACACATTTATATAATCCACCGCAAACTCATTTGGAAAAGGTGTATTCTTATCCGGGCCCGGTGCAAATGCTGCTTTATCTTTTGCTATACCTGTTCCGCTTGTTAATCCCATCTTCAAGTTAAAGGGTGCTTTATCAAAATATGCGATCAGTTTTCCATTCAGGAACCACTTGATGTATTTTTCCGTCCATTCGCCGGCAAGCACATTAAAGCCATCTTTAATCTCATCTTTCACATCTATCCATTGCCCGAATCCTTTACGGTAATATCCAAAAGGACCTTCTTTAAAATTTCCGCATCCATCCGGGCAGTGAACGTCAACGTGCACTTGTTTTTCCTTTTCTCCTTTTAGTTCAAAAAAATCTATTTCGTAATTCGGGTTTCCACCATACAACCAAAATGCCGGCCATATCCCCTGGCCTTTAGCAGCCTTAAATTTTACTTCAAAATATCCATATTGGAAATCGCGTTTCGACCAGATCAAGCCTCCGGTATATTTTAAAGGATATTTACCATCAACAGGAGTGATCTTGTTTTTTCTTACGTAGTTGGAATCTACTTCCCAACCGTTAAGCGTAACAAGTGTGTCTTTTCGGTCGATATAAAACTTGGCCAGGCCGTTTTCTTCCTTTACATTCTGGTCTACATATATAATATCCTGGGTCATTACAATTCTGCTCCACGGCAAACCAACCCTCCATTTTTCAAGGTCGATAGCATTGTCATTAAAATCGTCGTTGAACTCCAGCTGGTAGCGTTCTGTTTTATCGGGATAAACCTGCCAGAGCGATTGGGCGTTCAAACATCCTAACTGCATGAAAAACATAATAATAGTCACGGATCTAAGTATCATAGCGTATGTTTTATGTGGCAAATAAAGTAGTAATTACTGATTTTAGGCTATTATTCCTTCTTTATAAAACTTAATTAACTGATTATCAGTGGATTTATTGTGTTTCTTCCTTTTTTCTCCCAAATTATGTAAATTCGCACCCCTATTTAAAGATTGTTTAAATAGGAGACATAATATAATATATATAAATATGAACGATTTGGTAATTTATGCAGTGCCCTTGTTAGGTGTTTTAGGGTTACTGGTTATGGCAGTTAAATCTGCCTGGGTAAGTAAACAAGACGCAGGTGATGCAAACATGCAGGAGCTTGCAGGATACATTGCAAAAGGTGCAATGGCTTTCTTAAAAGCAGAGTGGAAGATCTTAAGCATCTTCGTTGTTATAGCTGCTGCTTTATTAGCGTATTCAGGAACAATACATGAAGTAAACGGAACAAAGATCCACTCACACTGGATCATTTGTGTTGCCTTTATAATAGGTGCTGTTTTTTCTGCGGTAGCAGGCTATATAGGTATGCGTGTAGCTACTAAAGCTAACGTACGTACTACTCAAGCTGCGCGTACAAGCTTAGCTAAAGCATTAAAAGTTTCTTTTACAGGCGGTACTGTAATGGGCTTAGGTGTTGCTGGTTTGGCTGTACTTGGTTTAGGTGGTTTATTTATTGCGTTCCTCGGAATGTTTTCTGGACTTGGCGAAGATCAGGTAAAAACAGCTATTGAAGTATTAACAGGTTTCTCTTTAGGAGCTGAGTCAATCGCATTGTTTGCACGTGTTGGTGGTGGTATCTATACCAAAGCGGCTGATGTTGGAGCTGATTTAGTAGGTAAAGTTGAAGCGGGTATCCCTGAAGATGATGTTCGTAACCCTGCTACTATCGCTGATAACGTAGGTGATAACGTAGGTGACGTTGCCGGTATGGGTGCTGACCTGTTCGGTTCTTACGTTGCTACTATCCTTGCTACTATGGTATTAGGACAAGAGATCGTTATCGAAAAAGTAAACGGTGTTTTCGCTGATGGTTTCAATGGTCTTTCTCCTATCTTATTACCAATGGTAATTTGTGGATTAGGTATCGTTTTCTCAATTATCGGTACATGGTTCGTACGTATCAAAGATGAAAAATCAAACGTACAGAACGCATTAAACTTAGGTAACTGGGCATCTATGATCCTTACAGTTGTTGCTTCTTATTTTATCGTTGACAAAATGTTACCCGAAACGCTTAACCTGCGTGGTTATGAGTTCACTAAACTGAATGTATTTCTTTCTATTGTTGTAGGTACAGTTGTAGGTGCTATCATGAGTATTGTTACCGAATACTATACTGCAATGGGTAAAAAACCGGTTCTTTCTATTATTCAGCAATCTTCTACAGGTCATGCTACCAACATCATCGGTGGTTTATCTGTTGGTATGAAATCTACAGTTATCCCTATGCTTACATTAGCTGGTGGTATCATGGGTTCTTATTATTTCGCCGGTTTATATGGTGTAGCTATCGCTGCTGCAGGTATGATGGCAACAACTGCTATGCAATTAGCAATCGACGCTTTCGGACCAATTGCTGATAACGCGGGTGGTATCGCTGAAATGAGCCAGTTGCCTCCTGAAGTTCGTGAGCGTACTGATAACCTGGACGCGGTAGGTAATACAACTGCAGCTACAGGTAAAGGTTTCGCTATCGCTTCTGCTGCATTAACTTCATTAGCGTTGTTTGCTGCGTTCGTGGGTATCGCAGGAATTTCCGCAATCGACATTTACAAAGCTCCTGTATTAGCAGGTTTATTTGTAGGTGGTATGATCCCATTCATTTTCTCTGCATTGTGCATCCAGGCAGTTGGTAAAGCTGCTATGGACATGGTACAGGAGGTTCGTCGCCAGTTCCGCGAGATCCCTGGTATCATGGAATACAAAGCAAAACCTGAATACGAAAAATGTGTTGCGATCTCTACCAAGGCTTCTATCCGTGAAATGATCATGCCGGGAGCTATTGCATTGATCACCCCTGTTATTGTTGGTTTCGTTTTCGGACCGGAAGTGTTGGGTGGTTTATTGGCTGGTGTTACTGTATCTGGTGTATTGATGGGGATCTTCCAATCAAACGCGGGTGGTGCATGGGATAACGCTAAAAAATCTTTCGAAAAAGGTGTTGTAATCAACGGCGAAACCTTTTACAAAAAATCTGAGCCACACAAAGCATCAGTTACCGGTGATACTGTTGGTGATCCTTTCAAAGATACTTCTGGTCCTTCTATGAACATCTTAATCAAATTGATGTCTATCGTATCCTTGGTTATCGCTCCTTACATCGCTACCAAAATGGATAGCAAGATGATGGTTCACGAGGTTAAAAAATGTATCATTGATGGTAAAGATGTAAACTGTGACAGCCTTGAGCAATCTAAACTAAAAGACATCAACGAATTAGTTGGTGCTTACGAAGTGGATGGCGCTCATAGCTCCGTAGGATTTGCAATCCGTCACGTAGTTACTACTACTAACGGTTCTATCCTTGTTGACAGCGGTATCGTTAGCTTAAAAGACGGTAACGTGGAAAAAATGTTCTTCCAGATGGATGCTAAAACACTTAATACACAAAGTGCTCAGCGTGACGAACATTTGAAATCAAAAGATTTTTTCGATGCGGAGAAATTCCCTAAAATCACTTTTGAAGCGTACAATGTAATCAAGTTATCTGCCGACAGCATGCCGGGCGAATACCGTTACAATGGTGTAGGTAAATTAACTATCAAAGGAATTACCAAAGACATTACTGTTCCGTTCAACTATATTGGAAAAGAAGAACAGGATTGGAAAGAATACGGGAAATTCAACATTGCAGGATTTGAAGGTAAAGTTGTCATCAAGCGTTCTGACTTCGGTATTGGAGAAGCAGGAGGAGCACTTGGTGATGAGGTAACCATCAATTTCACAATCGAAGCACTGCAGAAAATTGAAACAAAAGCAGCAGAAGCCAAAGCAGATTCTACTAAAAAATAATAACCCTCACTAAAAAGAACCCCGTTCCAAAAGAGCGGGGTTTTTGTTTATATATGGTAAAGTATCATTGCAGTAATTCGTTACATTTATCCTATGCAAAACACATTCAAACAACATTTTTTACTGAACCCTGAAATAACTTACTTAGGTTTCGGCTCATTTGGTTCATGTGCAAAACCAATCTTCGAAGATTACCAGGATTGGCAACGGGAGCTGGAGTTTGAGCCTGTGCAATTCATGACCGTAAATGGTTACGAATATCTTAAACGTTCGCGCGAAGCACTGGGTAAGTATATTCATTGTAATGCTGACGATATAGTGTATACCATGAACCCGTCATACGCGATTAATACGGTCATCAAAAGTATGAAACTGAATGCCGATGATGAGATCCTTACCACTAACCTGGAATATGGAGCATTAGATAAAGCCTGGAATTACTACTGTAAAAAATCAGGAGCTGTTTATAAAAGACAAACAATCTCCTTACCCCTGGTTTCAAAAGAAAAATTTATTGAAGAGTTTTTTGCAGGTCTTACCTCAAAAACCAAAGCCATATTCATCAGCGAGATCACTAGCTCAACGGCATTACGTCTTCCGGTATATGAGATCTGTGAAATAGCAAAACAAAAAGGCTTGCTGACTATTGTCGACGGAGCTCATTCCCCGGGACATATACCAATAGATTTGTTGAAATTAAAAGCGGATGTATATACGGGAGCCTGCCATAAATGGATGCTCACACCAAAAGGTTGTTCATTCTTATATATAAAAAGAGAATTGCAACATTTGTTTGATCCATTAATCATCAGCTGGGGATACGAATCTGCAGCACCTTCACATTCTCAATTTCTCGACTGGCATCAATTACAGGGAACACGAGATTTTTCCGCTTTCCTCACTGTTCCAAAAGCAATTGAATTTTTGAATGAACATAATTGGTGGCAGGTGGCGGCTAATTGCAGAAAGCTAGTTCAAGATAATGCATTGCGTTTTGCAGAGTTACTTGGCACTCAGCCTTTATGTCCTCTAACAGACGAATTCCTGGGCCAGATGCTTAGCCTTCCGATAAAAACAAGCGAGCCTGAAAAATTACAACGTTACCTGTTTGAAAAATATAAGATTGAAGTTCCGGTAATGCGTCACGAACAACACATGTTCATACGCTTCTCTGTACAGGCATATAACAACAAGGAAGACCTGGACAAATTGTATGAAGCGTTAAAAGAAATAAAATCGGAAGGTATATTCATTAAAAATTGATCTTCAATCCAAACGTTTTATAGTTCGGTTGAATCATCTGGCTTTTAGGGATCTTATTATTTTGCAGGTCGAGGTATTGCAAACTCTTCATGCCCTTCACTTCCTTAGGAACCGTTACCAGGTTATTATTGTTCAGGTATAGTTGCTCAAGGTGTGTAAGTTTATTGATGTTGGGCGGGAGTTTGGCAATACCGTCACTTTCTAAATGAAGTATGCGCAGGTTTGGTAAAGTACTCAATGTATTAATACTTTTGGTAAGATCCATATTCTTATCAAAGTTCAAATGAACCTCTTCCAGTTTTTTCAGATTGCTGATTTCCGGAGGCAGTGTTTTAAAATCTTCACCGCTTAACTCCAATACAACAAGGTTTTGCAGATCGCCTATTGAGCTTGGAAAAAATTCAATATGATCATTGTTTAAGCACAGGTAGTAAAGATTTTTAAACTTCGAAAAATTAATAGGGAAACTATCAATTGGCAAATTGCTGAGATTTAGACGGTATACATTCTCGGGCTCTTTCATTGCCTCATAATAACTTGTATATGTTTTATTAATTTGTGCATTCGTTATTTCGGTCTGAGCAAAGCCCTGAACAATAAAGGCGATAACAAATGATAGTATACAAAATGCTTTTTTCATAGCCCTGGATTTTCCATGAAATTAGATTTTTTCTTTGAGAAAAACTAAAAGCAACATACAATTCTGCCTTATCTTTACAAAATGCCAGTAATCGATATTCCTGAACCAAAAGTAAAATCCCCTAAGCCGGAAATCTCACTTGAATTAAAGACCCTTCCCTCCGAAGAGTCGCAGGTTATTGTGCACGGGCACTTTAAGGCTTCAGGCGAATCACATGAGCTCATCAGGATCTGGAGAACCACTTATCTTATTCCGCACGATCAGTACCATAAAAGCCGATTGATTCATTTCGAAAATATTACCTTATACCCGGAGTGGACATTGATTCCAAATGGTGCAAATTACAGGTTCACTTTGATCTTTTCTGCTTTACCCAAAGGTTGTGAAGTATTTGATCTCATCGAAGAGATCCCGCAAAGCGGTGGCTTTGAAATCAGGAATATCAAACGTACCAAATCAGATGTTTATCACCTGAAGTTTGGCTGATCATTTCAGTTGCGCGAACAATTCACTCAATTCATCCTGCGTAAGATCGCGCCATTCGCCCGGCTGCAGCTTTCCGAGTTTAATGTTCATTACACGAACACGTTGTAATTTGATCACCTGGTAATCGTATTTATTACACACTTTACGGATCTGCCTGTTGAGACCCTGTTTAAGTATGATACGAAAAACACGTTTTGTTCCTGGTTCAGCTTTAATAATACAGGGTTTTGTTTTAACACCTCCACCAATATCAACGCCCTCGCTTACTTCATCCAAAAATTGTTTGCGAACCGGGTGATTCAATGTAACCAGGTATTCTTTTTCGTGAGCATACTTCGGGTTCACGATCCTATCCATAATAGAACCCACGTTGGTAAGCAAGATGAGTCCCTCGGAGTCTTTGTCCAGTCTTCCTACAGGATGAATGTCTTCATGGTGTCCAATCGCTTCTATAATATTGTCTTTTATCTTTTCGGAAGTGGAAATAATTCCTTTTGGTTTATTATATACGATATAGGTGGGCTCACCTGTTTTCTTCTTCAACGGTTTTCCATCCACAAGCACCTCATCCCCTTCTACAACCTTTGTACTGTGTGTTGCAGTTTTTCCGTTAACTGTAACACGTTTTTCATCGATCAGTACAAATGCTTTTTGCCTGGAGGTGAACCCGGAATGACCAATATATTTATCTACTTTCATCATCCGGTAAAGGTACTCATTCTATTTTGTTTCTTCTACCTGCTTCTGAATGCGTTGGAATTCCTCAATGATTCCTTCCAATTTAACCCTTTGCTTGCGGATCATACGAGGCCGCATATAGAACCAGTTAAATGCTATCCATACAGCAACAACTGTATAAGCTAATATTCCAGCCCATATTTTCATCTGAATCGTGTACTCAATCATATAAAGAAAAATCCCGGCAGAAAGCAGTATAAAATAAAGACTCATGATCACTCTCTGCATGAATTCCTGCTTTTTCTGAAAACCGATCAGTTGTTTTAATTGTTCTGAAACAGATGTATCAGAATGTTTGCGCATCAATAAACCTAGCGTTCCAAAAGAAGTGATAACAAACATAATAATAGCTACCAGCACTAAAACAACACCCAATAGGGTTGTGATGATTGATGACTGGAAGTGGATCTTTATCCAAACAATAAAACCCGCTGTTGCCAGCATAAGTAAAACCAGTCCAATCAGTTTAAACCGCTCTCTATTTTTTAGCTCTTTCGCTTTTCCCAATAGTTCGTCTATTGAGGGAGCCGGGGCCGACTGTTGCCTCCATAGATCCGAAAAATTTATATCATTGCTCATATCGCCTGAATTTTAATGTTAATTTTTCTTTTATCCGGTGAATCTTCACCCGCACATTGGTTTCCGATATTCCCACAATCTCTGCTATTTCACTTTGTTTGATGTTCTCCAGTTCGAGTGAGATAATGATACGATCAGTTTCACCGAGCTCAGAAATGCATTTGTACAAGAACTTCATTCGCTCTTCCATCTGCTGATTTCCGGGTTGTTCTTCTTCCATCTGAACCGGTAGATCCGTTTTTGGCATCCGTTTTTGCTTCTCAATTTGCCTTAAACATTGGTTAGAGGCAATCCGGAAGATCCAGGTACCAATTGCGGACTCATTTCTGAAATTAGGAAGCTGCTGCCAAACGGTGACGAATGTCTCCTGAGCAATGTCTTTCGCCCAATCGTGATCGTTCACATATCCCATACAGAGACGAAATATCTTCTGCCAGTATTCTTTATAGATGTCTTCGAACTTCATTGTTTTAGTATTTCATCCATTTTTTCAACACTGCTACAAACTCCGCCTGTTGATCTATAAACACACTGTGCGAACAATTTTCAATATATAACAGATTCCCTTTACCTAACAGGGAGGCGGTTTGTTCTACCTGCTTTGCAGAGTATAGTCCGTCTTCTTTCCCATATAGAGCAAATATCTTCATTTTTTTCGCAACCAGGTTTTTTATATTCGATGTAAGATCGATAGAAGTATATTTTTCGTTTGCTAAAAAACCTTGCGGTGCCTGTATCGACATTTCCATCGCATGATGTCCTGATGAATCTTTGACTAAAGAAGTATACAGCTGTTTCGCTTCTTCGCTCCTGTTCTTGGGGCTGTAAAAACCATTCTGCATAGCGTGCCCGAAACAATACGAGGCGTACATCATAGATTTAGGATCCATCTTTTCGATCATCCCGATGTACTTAAGATTCATGGTGTCTTGTTTTTCTATGTACAATTTTTTTGAAGCATCAAGGATGGACAGAAATGTTTCCTGCAGGTTGACAGGTGCGCCTACAAGAATCACCGTGCTTATTTTCTTCGGAAATTTTTCGGCAAACAAAGTAGCGACAATGCCACCGAAACTATGCCCGATAAGCCCCGCCTGCTTAATACCATATTGTTTGTAAATGGTATTCAGATCTGAAAATGTTTCTTCGAAATTGAATTTTGCTTTGTCATCCTTTGATCTTCCTTCTCCTCTTCTGTCATATACTATTACGTAATAGCCTTCATCTGCCAGTTTCTGAGCAGTAGTAAGTTCGAAGTTTGCACAGTTATATCCCGGGCCGCCGTGCAGGAAGATCAATGCCGGGTTGCTTTTATTGCCGAATGTTTTAGAATAAATGTTTTGCCCGCTTAGTGCTGTTATCAGCATGCTTAATGCACAGGTAAAAATTAATTTCATTGCTTTTGATTTTATTGGAGTTAATTATGCTACCTGTTTCAATTTGCTATCTACCTTTTGCAACTGGCGGTCGTTCAGCTCCAGCTGCTCCTGCACATATTTTTTATAGCGGCTGCGGATCTCTGACTGACCTGCGTATTCCAGTTGAGCAAACAGGTAATTACGATACTTATACAATCCGTCTTTTCTTACTTCCAGTAGTTTTTTGAAAGCTGCCAGGAATATTGTTTTTATGGTTTTCATTGTTGTTTTTCTTTTAGATACAGGAGGGAGAAAAATGTTACAGTTCCAAAAGAATTATTCTTTATTTTAAATTTTACTGCTCATTTTCAATAGGTTACGATCACAAAGTGTATTTTTTACACTTATTATGATTGGAATACTGTAAAACAATTCTATCTTTGTGTAAGAATTACACTATGAAAGAAAAAAAGAGATACTCGTACGAACATCCAAGGCCGTCACTGGCGACAGATTGTGTGATCTTTGGTTTTGACGGAGGAACATTAAAACTCTTACTAACAGAAAGGGAAAAAGAGCCTTTCAAAAATAAATGGGCATTGCCTGGCGGGTTCGTACAAATGGATGAAACAACAGAAGCATGCGCAGAACGAATACTAAAAGAAAAAACAGGTATTAAAAATGTATTCGTTGAACAATTGTTTACGTTTAGCGATATCGACCGCGATCCACGTGAACGCGTAATATCCGTAAGTTACTTCGCTTTGGTAAACAAACACCAGTTCGAATTATCCGCCGGACGCGACACTTTAAAAGCAGAATGGTTTGAGATAGCGGATCTTCCGAAACTCGCCTTTGATCATAGCAAAATGGTGAAAACAGCTATTGAGCGCTTAAAGGGAAAAGTTTCGTATCAACCAATAGGCTTTGAACTGCTTGCCGAAAAATTCACACTTACACAGCTGCAAGGAGTATATGAAGCCATACTTGAAAAGCAAATTGACAAAAGAAATTTTAGAAAAAAAATATTGTCGATTGGTGTTTTGAGAGCCCTGGATGAAAAAGAAAAGAACGTAGCACGCAAAGCAGCTCAATACTTCAGCTTCGACAAAAAAGCATATAAAGAATTAACTCAAAAAGGAATTTACTTCGAAATATAAACACTATGACAACAATCAATCTATTCGAATCGAACCTGCCTGCCGAGCAGGCAGGTGAGAAAGTAGAATTAAAAAAATTTGCAGGTGGAGAAAACCACATCCGCTTTATGAACACCTACAACGAAGAAGACAAGATCAGGCTGAACACACGTCTTAATTCAGCCGACGATATTATGACTCTTTGCTTAGCTGTAGATGCCCTGAGGCATATGAACGTCCGGTACATAGAAGTGTTTATTCCATATATTCCTTATGCACGCCAGGATAGGGTTATGGTACCAGGTGAGCCTCTTTCCATAAAAGTGCTTACAGGTATTATCAATAACCTAAACCTGGATAAAGTAATTGTATTTGATGCACACAGTGATGTTTCAGTTGCTTTATTCAACAACTGTCAGAATATTCCAAACCATGAAATGGTGAAGCATTTTCTTAAAGAATTTAACCTAAGTGATTTTACTCTTGTATCTCCGGATCTGGGTGCTTACAAAAAGGTAGACAAACTTGCCCAGAAGATCGGTTACAAAAAAGAGATCGCAACCGGTTTAAAGATCCGCGACCTTGCAACCGGCCAGATCATAAAAAGCGATGTGAATACAGATGATCTTCATGGAAATCCATGTGTAATAGTGGATGACATTTGCGATGGCGGAAGAACATTTACAGAGCTTGCAAAAGCACTGAAGCTAAAAAATGCAGGCGATCTTTATCTTATTGTTTCGCACGGAATCTTTGTTCATGATGCAATCGAAAATTTAAAGAATAGTGGCTTTAAAGCTGTGGCAAGCTCTAATTCGATTAAGAACAGGGAAGAAAGTTCCTACTATCAACAATATAATTTATTTTAATACTAACCCTTAATACAATAACTATGAAAATTAATCCCTTAATGCTGATCGACTTTTATAAAGCAGATCACCGCCGACAGTATCCTGAAGGAACTGAAATGGTATACTCCAACTTCACCCCACGCAAATTCAGACAGGAAGGGCAAGCAGAATTAGTATTCTTTGGCTTACAATACTTTGTAAAAGAATACCTGGTAAAACAATGGAACGAAGGATTTTTTAATGTTCCTAAAGAAAAAGTAATTGCAGATTATAAACGCAGAATGGACAATGCTTTAGGAAAAGATAGTATTCCAATTGAACACGTTGCAGAATTACATGACTTAGGTTATTTACCACTCGTAGTAAAAGGTCTGCCTGAAGGAAGTATTGTAACACCAAAAATTCCGGTGGTAACTGTATACAACACCCAACCAAAATTTTTCTGGTTAACCAATTACCTGGAATCACTAATGTCAGCAATACTGTGGAAGCCTTCTACCAGCGCTACTACCGCCTATTTGTATAGAAAAACATTTGAAGAATACGCTCGCTCAACGGTTAGCGATGTGAATATAGAATTTGCTAACTGGCAGGGACATGATTTCAGTTTCCGTGGCATGAGTGGGATTGAAGACGCGTGCATCAGTGGTGCAGGACATTTACTTTCTTTCTATGGAACGGATACTGTACCAGCTATTGATTTCCATGAGATCTATTACAATGCAAATTCAGATAAAGAAATGATCGGTGGAAGTGTTCCAGCAACTGAGCACTCGGTGATGTGTATGGGAACAAAAGATAATGAGATCGGAACATTTGAGCGATTGATATCTGAATTGTATCCTGCCGGGATCGTATCCATTGTTTCTGATACCTGGGATTTCTGGGCAGTAATAACTGATTTCCTTCCAAAATTAAAAGACCAGATACTTGCACGTAATGGAAAAGTAGTGATTCGTCCTGACAGTGGTGATCCGGTGAAAATTATTATTGGCGATAAAGACGCAGCTCCCGGAAGCCCTGAATATAAAGGCGCTATCGAGTGTATGTGGGAAACCTTTGGTGGTACCATCACCGATAAAGGATACAAATTATTGGATTCACACATTGGTTTGATCTATGGAGACAGCATTACCTTGCAACGTCAGAAAGCAATCCTGGAAGGATTAAAAGAAAAAGGATTCTGCTCTTTCAATGTTGTTCTGGGAATCGGCTCATACACTTACGAGTATGTGACCCGCGACACATATGGCTTCGCAATGAAAGCAACTTATGGTGAAGTGAACGGGGAGCCACGTAATATCTTTAAAGATCCAAAAACAGATGACGGAACCAAACGTTCTGCAAAAGGCTTGATGCAGGTAACAGAAAAAAATGGAGTATTGGTAATGAAAGATCAATGTACCTGGG
Organism: Bacteroidia bacterium; assembly: GCA_036405375.1. Taxonomy (GTDB): domain Bacteria; phylum Bacteroidota; class Bacteroidia; order B-17B0; family Aurantibacillaceae; genus JADJDM01. The sequence continues at coordinate 15,058 of DASWXS010000127.1, read as the reverse complement.
AAGAAGAGAAAACCGGGTTACTGCAAACCGTGTATGAAAACGGTAAAGTAGTAAATGAACAATCGTTATCTCAAATTCGCTCACTTATCAACAAACACTTAGCAAAACATGTGGAAAGTGTTTTAACACTGGCCAAATAATTTAAAGCTCTTTTCTATAAAAATATTCTATCGGTTGCCAGGCCAAATCCTGCCTGGCGACCGGGTGGAATAGTTATGTCCTAAAAAAATCGTTCTCTTAATCTATTAACTCTTAAAAACCTAAAATCATGTTCGGAATAAAACATATCAAATTCGACTCGATGACACACGTCATCCATTTCCAAAACGGAAAATTAAAAAACCAGGGGCGCGGACTCTCTTTTTTTTACTTCGCTCCTACCAGTTCTATTACAGCTATTCCTATTGGCAGCAACGACCTTCCGTTTATCTTTAATGAAACTACCAATGATTACCAGCATATTTCTATCCAGGGACAAATCACCTATAAAATTGCCAATGCGCAACAGCTATCGGAGCTGCTTGATTTTACTGTTGATGCGGGTGGGCTTTACAAGAAGAATGACCTGGAAAAACTGAACCAGCGTATCATTAATGCCGCTCAAACTTCTACTGCTTCTTTCATTCACCAGTTAGGATTAAAAGATACCATTCGTTCTGCTAAAGAAGTAGAAGAAAAAATCAGCGAAGGCTTGAAAAGCGCGCATGCTATTTCTATACTGGGAATCGAGATCTTAAGCGTAAGTGTTTTAGCCATAAAAGCAAGTCCCGAAATGGCTCGGGCATTGGAAACCGAAACGCGTGAAAAATTGCAACAGGATGCTGATCTTGCCATTTACGAAAGACGGAATTTCGCGGTTGACCAGGAAAGAAAAATCAAAGAAACAGAGCTGAATACGGAGATCGCTGTGGAAGAAAAAAGGAAACAGATCGATGAGAAGAAAATGGAAGCCGAAATTCAAAAAGCGGATAACGACAGGAAATTACGTGAGATCAACATACAGGCAGACATTTCTATAGAAAATCAACGTAAACAACTGATCGATCAGAAAACGGCAAACGACCGTAAAGAAGCAGAAACGCAGGGATTCGTACTGGAAACTACATTGAAACCATACAAAGATATGGACTGGAAAACCCTTACTGCTCTTGGCTCTAAAAACGACGCCCGAATGAATATTTCATTAGCCTTTCGCCAGCTCGCAGAGAACGCCGACAAGATCGGGAACCTGAACATCAGTCCCGAGTTATTGGACACCATTTTAAAAGACAAAAAATGACCCCTGAATATGCCATCATAGTAAAAAGCAAAACACGCCTGGAATCACTCATCGAGCGGTTCAATACCAAATCACAGGCACAGTTTTACATTGAACGCTCCGGTGGGAGCTGGAGCGAATATGAAAGAGAGCATAACACATTTTACAGGTCTCTTTCCTTAGTTCAACAGCAGGTCTCTTCGCTCATTAAAAACAAACTGGTGGAGAAGAGCTTTCTTCCTTCATTTATTTTCAATGAGAAACAAGTTGTGATTGTGGTTGGACAAGACGGACTAGTAGCCAACACAGCAAAATATGTAAATGGAATTCCGATACTCGCTATCAATCCCGATCCCTCAAGATACGATGGAGCTTTGCTACCTTTTCATGCGGATAGTTTTTCGAAAGCACTGCAAAGTGTACTAAATGATGATTACACATTCAGAAACACTACCCTTGCGGAAGCTCGTTTGAATGATGGTCAAAGGTTACTGGCTTTTAATGATCTGTTTATTGGAGCTGCTACACATGTATCGGCACGCTACAAAATTTCGTTTGGTGGAAATAGCGAAGAACATTCTTCTTCCGGGATTCTTGTTTCTACCCGATCCGGTTCCACAGGCTGGTTGAGTTCTGTTTACAATATGACATGTGCTATTTCCCATCTTTCTGAAACAAGTATTAACAGAAATGTAAACGAGGAGCAATTGGTTTTTGTAGTAAGAGAACCGTTTAAAAGTCAGCGCACACAAACGGGTATTGTAACAGGAAATTTAAATAACAAAACAGGTTTAGTTATAGAATCGTTCATGCCAGCCAATGGCGTGATCTTTTCAGATGGGATCGAAAATGATTTTTTAGCTTTTAATTCAGGAAGTATCGCGACTATTGGAATAGCGAAGGAAAAAGCGAAATTAGTTTTATAAACGAGCCATATAAGTATTTACGTGTTTTTAGGCTTAGGCTTCGCCTGAGATAACATTTTATAGATTCTTACTAAGCGAATAAACTCCTTGTATCTTTTCACATAAACTTCATTAGGAGTTTTATCTTTATTTACTTTCAAATCCACATTCAAATTTACGACTTTATCAGCAAAAACAAAAGCTGTTTTATCCCCATTAGCTTAATCTAGTTATACGCTTCAACGAACTTCTCCTGCATTTCCGATTCTACTGCACGGGATGAACGTACTTCGCGGATCTTCTTAATTGCTTCTTCCGTGCTCAATTTAAAATACTCTTTTAAATAGCAGGCAGCTACGGTTCCCGTTCTGCCTAATCCGCCTACACAGTGGATCAGCACTTTCTTGTTTTCCTTTTGCTGATCATTGATCCATGCTGTAATGTTCTTCATTTCTTCTTTTGTGGGAATTCCCTGGTCAACAATATTCAGGTGCTTCGCATCAATTCCATTTTCCCTGTAAGAAGACAGCAGATCATTTACACCGTAACGTTCAAATTCTTCCGTTGCGATCAGGCAAACCACTTTTTCAATTCCTTCCTGCCTGATCTTTGCAATATCTTCGTCCAGGTTTCTCCCTCTATCTTTTCTACCCGGAAGAATGGTCATTCCAATAAATGCATCCATTCCTTTTATAAAATCAATTCTCAGGGAATTAGAAGAGTCGATATGGTTTACGATCTTTTCCGCAAGCACACCCGAAGCGTACAAAGCCAGTTTACGTTGCCATTCGTTGCACTCATCAAACGACAAGGTATGAACCGAGTAGCGCAGCAATCCAACAAACAACTGGTGTGGTGATCTGTCTGTCTGAATAAGATCCATATAGTTACTTCTCAGGTAATTTATAATAGCCAATGCTTTATTGAACTGCCCATTTCTGAATTTCCTCTCAGGTAGCTGCTCCCAAAGGTCATCCACATTCAATATGTGATCGATAAACTCCATCCCTTCTTCCAGCTCTGTCTTCGAGTTTATCTTTGTGAAGATGTAAGTAAGGTCGTTCTCGAATTTGATCAGGTCTTTTAATACGTGACCTCTGTGTGTATGGAAAAAGTCAATCAGCCAGACATTTTCCTGCGCATCAATTATGATATTTGCTCCGTTCAGGTCACCATGCAGGTAAGCCATGTAATGCGAATGGACACTTCTTCCTTCAAAACGATTTAAATCGTGTGCATAAAAACGAACCAGGTTGTAACAGGTTTTTCCTTCCACCTGCATCGTTGTTTCAACCGGGTTCAGTTCCCCAATCAAAGCCTCCGTTAGCTTTTTCACGGAAGACATATATTTTTCCGAAAAGTCGTAATAGCGGATAAGGTCCAGTTTTTCCAATGTAGCCGCCTTGTAAAATCTTCCCAGTTGCTTTTTGAAAACTACATCCAGGAATGAACAGAGCTTCTCAACGTTTTTCTCTACCGCATAGTAGTTTTGGAAGGTCGTTACCTTTTCATCGAACATAGATGCATAACGGTATTTAATGCCCGCGCGGTTTTCGCTTTCTGCATAATCTACAACACTCGGCGCATTATTCCCCAATATATCACGTATCCTTTCAAAGGATTCACGTTCTTTTGCGATCGGATTTCTTGCCCCGATCTTTACTACTGTTGCAACTTCCTCGTGACCATGCACATCTTTGGATTTTGCCTTTAGCACTACGTTACCCGAGAATCCACCATCCAGCACTTTAAATTCACCGGAACGAGAGTTCCTGAATAAATAATTCAATAATCCTCTGTCTTCCTCCTGCATTTCATAACTGCTATCGAATGTTACCTGCAATCCGTATTCTTTTTTCGCTGAAACAGGATTCAGTTGATTTTTATCCTCGCTCAGGAAATTGGCGAATTCAGTAACTGAAGCAAACAGTTGGACTCCAAGAACTTTTTTCAACTGTTCAAGCGATACATAATGCATGTGCGTTGAGGAGCTTGCAGTTAATGCGTTACAGATCCCGATCTCAAAATCAGGATATCGTGTTGCCAGTTCGTAAACCAGGTAAGTTACTTTAGCTTCCGTCCAAACACCAATTATTCCCACCCGTATGCGCTGTCCTTTGTATTTATCCAGTTCCTGTGCAAGATTGGTGTCCACAAAATCGTTTAATCCGGAAGCGTTTATAATCACATCCTTTTCAGGTTTTCTAACTTCTTCAAAAACGAATTTCGCACCTTCTGTATCTTTAAGGCAGTGTAATCCAAATTGTTCAAGGTGCATTTTTTGAGCTGGGTCGCTTGCATCGTGCCAATCACGGATATTGATGAGTTTCAGTTCTTCCTCACTTTGCCCGTAGGCCCATTGCATCAGCTGCATCAATATTCCTTCTCTTGGGTGTTCTCCCATTAATCGTTTGGCTTCATCATAACCGATGTGCAGGGCATTAGGCAATTTATCGTGCAAACCAATCGGTTGAACAAAATCGTTTTGTAAACATTGGGTGATAAGGATAGCTTTTGACATAGGAAAAGTTTATGTACTAATTTACTGTTTCTTTTTAGAATTTGTTATCTCAAATATCACATAATCCTTACCCATGAAATTTTGATTTATGTCCTAAAAACGTTTAATTTGGATCATAAAAATTAAAACAAATTCATATGAAAAGATATGCAACAGCCAATTGGCAAGGTAGTGGAAAAGAAGGGAAAGGAAATTTAACTTCTCAAAGCACGGTGCTGAATAAAACCCAATATTCTTTCGGCTCACGCTTCGCGGAAGGTGTTGGCACAAATCCTGAAGAGCTAATCGCGGCTGCACATGCCGGATGTTTTTCTATGAAATTAAGTTTCAATTTAAGCGGAGCAGGATTTGTTCCCGATAATATTGATACGCGTTGCGACATTACTTTCGATACAGAAAAAGGCGCTATTGTATTATCGCATCTTACATTAACAGCTAAAGTTCCCAACATCAGCAAAGAAAAGTTTGATGAACTGGTAGCAGACGCGAAAGCAAACTGCCCGATCTCTAAAGTACTGAATGCGGAGATCACGCTGGAATCAAGCCTTATATAAGTTTAATTCACTTTTCCTATTGCCTCGAATTTAACAGACACACTTATTCCATTTTCATCCACAAGCATTAGTTTGTGTTTCCCGATAGATGGATTAAGCGCAAGCTGGTGAATTTCTTTTGTTTCACCTATGTACTGATCATCGAGGTGCCAGTAGATTTTTGTGCTGATGTTGCGGTGTGTAGCCTCAAATATGGTTTTTCCGACATTGCCGTCGATTTCTATAGGAACATAGATCTTACTATTTGGTTTTGGGTACATTAAAGCAAAAGCTCTGTCAGTAACCTTAGCCAGGCATTCGGGTTTGAAATCTGGAAGCTCTTTGTAGTTGGGATGATTGAATTTGTAATATTTCTCAATTAATGGGGGCAGCACGAACCAGGTAATGTGTTCCATGTTGGCAACACTTTCACAATCCGAATCCACTCTCCATTTTTTGTTCTTCGTTAAGTGAATAGTTTGATGATATGGGCAGGCTGTAGTATTTAAACAGGTAGCCGGCATCCAAACGGATTCCGTTTTGGGACAAAGTAATGAAGCACGGCAACCACTCTCTGAGCAGACATTTATTTTGCTCATGTCTTCACGCGGTTCTTTGAACCAGGAAGCAGATTTGGGCAATTGTTCATACACATCAAACAGCAATGGTGCCGCAGCTTTAATTCCTGTTAAGCCCGGTCGCCCTTCGCCATCTGCATTTCCAACCCACACAGAAACCACATAGTCAGGAGTGATCCCAATTGCCCAGGCATCCCTGAATCCAAAGCTGGTTCCGGTTTTCCAGGCGATCTTTTGTGCCGATGCAAATGCCCTCCAGTTCCCGTCTTCATCCGGTCGGTTCACTTCCACCATTGCTTCAAACGTGCTATAAATACACGCCTTATTTAAATGATTTTTAGAAATAGTCTTGTTTTGCTTTTTATTTTTTTTTCTTTCACTCATGTAATTAACCGGTTTTATTTCATCTTTTTTAAGCTGCTGAGCCATTTGGGTATACATGGTATTCAGGTCCCATAATTTTGCCTCTGCTCCACCAAGTATTAGGGAAAGGCCATAATACTGGGCAGGTTTATTTAATGTAGTAATACCTGCATTCTTAAGATCACCATGAAATTTCTCCAATCCATATTCATTAAGCATACGTACCATCGGAATGTTCAGACTTCTCGCAAGCGCTTTATTTGCCGGCACAGCGCCATCATATTGCTGCGCAAAGTTCTTAGGAGAAAAACTTCCGAATTGTGTTGGAACATCAGGCACCAGCATCTTAGGCGTAATGAGTCCATCTTCCATACAACGTGCATACAAAACAGGTTTTAAAATACTTCCTGTACTTCTTGGTGCATTTATGCAATCCACTGCGCAACCATGTTCCTCTTCCCCGACTTTCGTATTTCCAACATAGGCAAGAATTTTTCCTGTTTTTACAGAAGTGATCATCACTGCGCCATTGAATATTTTATTCTCTCTTAAATATTCATTATGTGTTGCCAGCAATTGAGTCGTCTTTTCCTGGAGATTAATATCAATAGTGCTTTGAATAGTTTTTCCTTTATGTCCTTCTTTTATCAGCCGGGCCAATAAATGCGGAGCAAGTTGCGGAAGTGGTAAGGGCTTCCCGGGCAAAGGCTCCGAAATAGCCAACCGGTACGTCGTTTCGTCAATTGTTTTAATCTCGTACAAACGATTCAATAAACGATTACGTTTATCCAACAATCGTTGATGGTTTTTCCCGGGATAGATCAATCCCGGAGCATTTGGTAAAACAGCCAAGGTAGCGCTCTCACCCCAGCTGAGTTTGTCGGGACTTCTTCCATAGTATCTCCACGAAGCAGCTTCCAGGCCAACCACATTATTCCCGAAAGGTGCATGTGCTGCATAATACTCCAGGATCTCTTCTTTATCATAACGTATTTCCATTCGTGTGGCAAGTATCATTTCCAGGATCTTTTCTGAAATAGTACGTGAAGGATTTTTCCGCATGATACGCGTAAGCTGCATGGTGAGTGTGCTTCCTCCGCTTACCACACGTTTATTCTTAAAATTTTGCACCGCAGCCCTCCCCAAACCTTTTATGCTCACCCCGGCATGGGAATAGAAATTGCGATCTTCAAACTGTATGAGGCAGGTTGCAAACTTATCCGGAACTTTCTCTCCGGGACTAAAACGCCACTGACCATCATCCGCAATTTTAGCGCCCAGGAGTTTACCATCCTTATCTAATAACACAGTGGAAGTGCTGTCATCAAAAAGTAGATCAGGCAGGCAGTTGATGTACCAAATAATAAAACAGGTTAACCCAAGCGCTAAGGCTCTTCTTCTCCATTTCCGGAAGATAATTTTGTGACTTTTGTAGAATTGTATGGTTTTTCTGAACATCCCGGAACAAATATCCGGTGGTTTTAGCCTTTATTTCAGGTCTTTTATTATCTGCAGGCAAATACCTGAAAAGTGTTTTTTATCTTTGATTAATCGAAATGGGAAGATCTTTTAAAATAATTATTTATTGTTTACTTCTTCAAATTCTATTTTTCAACGGATTCTGCCAGCAATTCAATTTCCGCAATTATTCGGTAAAAGATGGTGTCGCCCAATCGCAGGTTTATAGCCTTTTACAGGACAGTCGCGGTTATTTATGGATGGGAACACGCGGTGGAGGAATTACCCGTTTCGACGGACTGAATTTTAAAACACTCACCATTAAGGACGGATTGGTAAATAATTATGTATTCTGCATAAAAGAAGACAGGAATAAAAACCTTTGGATCGGTACCAACAACGGACTTTCCAAATACAATGGAGTTAGGTTTCAAAATATACAACCCTCCGGCGACTCTTCACAGGTATGGATTCAGGATATAGACTTTGATGAGAAAGACCGGAAATGGCTAGCAACCAACGTAGGTATATTGTTATTGGATGATAAAGGAATCACGAACATAACCGAACTGCTCCAGGAAAAAAAATCAGTGATCAATGCACTATTAGTTGCCAAAGATAAAAGTACTTGGTATGGAAATGCGGAAGGTTTGTTCCGCATCAATGAAAAAAATGGAAAGTATTCTGTGATGAAGTATGGGAAAACGGCCGGCTTTATGAATAATTCCATCACTTCCATAAAGCAGGATGCTAAAGGCAATTTGTGGATTGGAACTTATGGGGATGGTGCATACGTGTATGACGGATCAAAATTTTTTCGCATCGACCTGGGACTCGAACTTTATAAGCAAACTATACTCGACATTTATTTCGATAACCACGACAATGTTTGGCTGGCAACTTTGAGCAGTGGAATAGCCGAATACAATACCATTGCAAAAACATTTACCTGGCTTTCTGAAAAAGAAGGATTAAGTAACAATCATGTAAGAAGTATTATACAGGATAAGAACGGAAATTACTGGTTTGGAACTTCAGGTGGCGGTGTATGTAATTATTTTGGAAAGCAGTTCACGCATTACGACAAGTCATCGGGCTTAGGTGGTAATTTCATTTACAGCATTTTCAGGGATAGCAGGCAGCGTTTGTGGATTGGTACGTCAGATAAAGGCACCAGCATTTTTGATAGTTCAAAATTCACTAACTACAGTTCGCAAAATGGTTTTGCAGATGTAAAAGTAAAAGCGATCCATGAAGATAACAACGGCATTATATACCTGGGCACTGATGGACAGGGAGTATTTACTTATGATGGCACCGCATTCAATGCGTTTGAAGGACTTACCAAAAAACACATCCGCGGTATTGTAAAAGATAAGAATGGTAATATGTGGTTTGCAACTGCAGGAACCGGGCTTTTTAAACTGGATGTAAAAGAAAATAAACTAAAGAATTTCACAACCAAAGATGGTTTACTGCACGACCGGCTTACCTGCCTGTGGTACGACAAACAGGGGCGCATCTGGTACGGAACAGAAAATAATGGACTGGGATTAATTGCCAATGAAGTTCCACAGAAAAAAAGTATTACAACAAAAGATGGTTTAAAATCCAATTCCATTCGCTCCATTACCGAAGATCGGAATGGTTATCTCTGGCTCGGAACAGCCGGTTACGGTGTAGCCTGTTTTCCTTTATACCAGGGCGATACAAAGATCTATACCGTAGATCACACCAATGGCTTAACTTCTTCCAACATCTATTTATTGGTAGCTGATATGAATTCCAATATTTTTATCGGAACAGAAACCGGCCTGGATTTATTGCAATTCGACAAAGAGAGAAAGTTAAAGGAAATCAAACATTTTTCGAGAGGCGAAGGTTTTACAGGAATTGAAACTTGCCAGAATTCAGTATATAAAGACAAAGATGGAACCATATGGTTTGGAACCATCAACGGACTTTCGAGATACAATCCTGCCAACCAGGTAAAGAACGAAAGTGAACCCATTACTACCATAAGCGATGTAAAGTTGTTCTATAAAAGTATCGCAACAACTGAATTCAAAAATTTTGCAGGCGATTGGAATACGATTACAGCATTAAATCTTCCTTATGATCAGAATCATCTCAGCTTTAATTTCTCAGGAATTAATTTCAGTAACCCGGAAGCAGTGAAATATCAGTGGAAGCTGGAAGGATTTGATCCTGCATGGTCGCCGGTAAGCAAAGAGAATAATATTGTGTATTCCAATATAAATCCAGGCACTTATACTTTTATGGTAAAAGCCTGCAATGAAGACGGTGTGTGGAACAGAGAGCCGACAATAATAAAAATTCATATCAGTGCCCCATTCTGGAAAAGATGGTGGTTCATTGCTTTAGTTGTAATTATACTTATTGGGCTTCTTGTTCTGCTTTTCAAATGGCGTGAAAACAGGATCAGGGCATCCGCAAAAGAAAAGCAACGGAAGCTGCAGCTGGAAAAAGATGTTGTGGAACTGGAGCAGAAAGCCTTGCGTTTGCAAATGAATCCGCACTTTATCTTTAACGCACTCAACTCCATTCAGTCACAAATAGGAACAGATAATGAACAAACTGCGCGTTACTATCTCGCTAAATTTTCCCGCCTGATGCGCCAGATACTCGATAATTCGAGGAATACAGCTATAACACTGGAAGAAGAAGTAAATACGTTGGAGAACTATTTGCTGATCGAAAAGTTTTGTAATGGTGATCGTTTTGATTACAGTATTGTGGTTGATCCTTCCATTGAACAAGATTTTGTAAAGATACCTCCTATGATCCTTCAACCTTTTGTAGAGAACGCTATTAAACATGGTTTGAAATTCATTGATGGGAAACGTGGAGTGATCACCGTAGAATTTAGAGAAAAAGAAAATATATTGGAATGCTCAGTAACCGATAATGGAATTGGCAGAAAGAGATCGGAAGAATTAAATAAAACCAGCAAAGAAACCTATCATAAATCAACCGCTTTATTAGTTACCCAGGAACGATTGGATATACTTCAAACAGATAAAGAAATAAAGTCGCTGGAGATCATTGATCTGTATAACGAAAAAGGAAATGCAGAAGGAACAAAGGTGATGGTGAGGATTTCGCTTGGATAAAGAATTAATGTAATTTTACAGCACATGATCAAAGCAATTATAATAGATGACATTGAACAGGCACGCATAACGCTGAAAAAAGACCTGGAAACCTATGCTAAAGATATTCAGGTTATTGCTGAAGCAGGTGGTGTGGTGGAAGGTGCCAAACTTTTAAAAAACACACAACCCGACTTGTTATTCCTGGATATACAAATGCAGGATGGAAGTGGTTTCGATCTTTTGGATATTCTGAAAGAAATAAATTTCAAGATCATCTTCATCACCGCTTCCGACGCTCATGCTATAAAAGCGTTTCGTTATGCAGCTATTGATTACTTGCTTAAACCTGTAGATCCGGATGAACTCATCGCGGCTCTTTCCAAATTCAAAGAACATAAATTAAATGAAAGCGAAAAGTATAAACTGCTGAACGATTCTCTTAAAACAAATAAACCACATGAACGACTTGCGCTTCATACACAAGACAAAATTCACATTGTAAACATTAATGATATTATCCGTTGCGAGAGTAATGTAAATTATACGGAGTTCTTTTTTAACGGGGGTAAAAAATTGCTGGTTACCCGAACTTTAAAAGATTTTGAGGATTTACTTGGAGACCAGGGTTTTTTTCGCGTACATCAGTCACACCTGGTAAATACTAAATTCATCAAAGAATTTGTAAAAACAGATGGTGGTTATCTCATTATGAATGATGGAAGCAATATTCCGGTTTCTACCCGTAAACGACCTGAGGTAGTGAAGATGCTGGAAGAGCTGTGATTTAATTTTACTACTAAGGGCACTAAGAAAGACAGAGTTCCACTAAGTATTCTTACAAGTGATTATCTTGTATGTCCCTTAGCGAACCCCGTTTCTTAGTGATTAAGACCTTATTTCGCAGCAACTACTCCCAGTTCTTTTACTACTTCCACCCACTTGCCCGGCACACGTGCGTTGATCATATTATCGTACATGGCTTCACTGTAAACTGTTGGCAGGTAAAATTTACCCAGGTACGTTGCGTTTAATTGTATCGCAAAAGTTTTAGTGGTGTTGGGTTGCAATTCATAATAACTATACACTCTGTCATCCCTGATATCCTGGTAACGCGCCTGGGCTCCGTTAACCGTTCCATCCATGCGTGTGTTGTGAATTTCCCAACCACTCGGGAAGATCTGGTTCAGCGCCATTTCTTTCAGGAAACCTTTGTTGCCCGGATTAGTAATAGTAACTACCGCCATAAAATCCATTCCCTGTTGCAATTTATCCGGCTGAATTTCTTTACCCTTCATGTCGGTATATTTTACCTGCATGCTCAGATCTTTTGCACTTGCTGTTTTGTCGCCGATCAATGGAACACCCTCAACTATAAGTTTGGCAAACAAAGTGGATGAGCCATCGTTTTTCAAAAGAACTGCCGCCTTTTGAGTGAAATCTTTATCATTATATTTCAATTGATGTACATTTTTCTTTGTATTCCCTGACTTCATTTCCTGCCCATTCACTGCATAGGAGAATTTCATTTCTTTGTTGCCTCCATTCGCTCCGCTGTATTCGCATATTGCCAATAAACCGTAAGCTGTTTCCTGGGTACTCATCCATGTGTTTGAGCTTAGTTCTTTTGCCAGTTCTTTTGCTAAAGGTGCGCCTTTTGTTTTTTCATTCAGCAAACTTAATGTTTCCAGTATCATGGCTTTGTCGCGGAAATCTGAACCATAACTATATGATAATTCGTTGTATGCTTTTACTGCTGTTGGCAATCCTTCAACCAGTTTTTTGGCAACCTCTGTTTGCCCCACAAGATTATAGGCAGCAGCCAGTCTCCATTTAGCTGTGGCTGACAAGCTCTTTTCCTCACGCAACCTGTTCATAGCAGCCATTTCGGCGTTATTACTTAATGCAAGTACAAATAACCGATAAGCCTGGATCACTTCATTGGTTTCGTTTCCGTGTGGATGTGTGTACATTCCATTATTCGCAAACCAATTGCGGGCCTGGTTCTGCTGATACTTCACCCATTTTGCTCTAAATCCCGCAGGCAAACTATATCCTTGTTTTTCCGCTTCCATAATAAAATGTCCTGCATAATTGGTTCCCCATTCACTGTCGTAACTTTCCCCCGGCCAGTAAGCAAAACCACCGTTTGATGTTTGGAATAATTGTAAACGTTTGATCGCTGCTTTGATATTATCACTGATCTTGTTCTTTTCTTTTTCTTTCAGCTCCATTAAATTACTTACATATAGTTGCGGGAAAACAGAAGAAGTTGTTTGCTCTATACACCCGTGCGGGTATTGGATCAGGTAATCAAGACGCTTCTCCAAACCAATGCTTGGAATATTGGAGAGTTCTAATGTTGCTTTGTTTGTTCCTTCAATTCCTTTGAAAAGAATTTCCGTGTTCCATTCTTTACCCGGTTCCAGCACTATCTCTGATCCGTCTACCACTTTAGGATTAGGTGTTCTTACATCCAATTCTATTTCCTGCACGGCCTTTTCTTTTCCACAAGTAGCGGTGATCTTCACTTTTGCTATCCCAATTTTCGGGACAACTTTCAGTTTAAAATTGATCACCTCATCACCTGTTTGTTTAAAGTGCATAGTCTGCGATTTAGTTCCATCCAGGCTCAATAATTCATTTACCTCTACTTCTACCTTCACGTCTTTCACATGGTCTTCCATTGCGAATACATCAACCGGTAATTGCACTGTTTCTCCCGGCCCCAATACTCTTGGAAGCGTAGCCAGCAACATCAATGGTTTTCTTACCGCCACTGCTTTTTCTGCGTTTCCATATGCTCCTTCATTTTCAGCAACCACCATTACACGAACAGAGCCTACATAATTTGGTATGCCAATCACGTGACTTTTCTCCTGGCCCGCATTTAATTCAAATGGGCCTATAAATTTCACCATTGGTTTGAATCGGTTCGCTTTTACTCCTTTACCAGCCATTCCATCCCCATCACCACCAATGCTAAGTAGTTTATCAAGTTTACCTGCATATGCTCCAATTACTGCGTCGTACATATCCCATGTTTTAACACCCAATGCTTCCCTTGCATAAAAAGTCTTCCAGGGTTGAGGAGTTTTGAATCGCGTAAGATCCAGTAGTCCTTCGTCTACAATGGCAAGCGTGTAATTCATTTTTCTTCCGCTCTTTTCAGAAACTTTAATGGTTGTTTGTGATTCCGGTTTTATTACATCGGGCACTTTCAACTCCGGGTTTAAGTGAGTCAACGGATCATCCACAGTAACCGGAACTACTCCATACATACGTATTGGCAAGTCATTCTTTGTGTTCGCGTGTGGCTGAATAAGTGTTACGTGTATATAAGCATTAGGCGACATTTCAGGCCCCGCTGCAAACTCATGGGTGGTTTCTCCTTTTTTTGTATTGATCCAGAATTTCTTTACCACTTTGGTTCCTGTTTCCACACTCACCAATGCCATACCATCGGAGGGAGAAGGAAAAGACAGTTTAATGTTTTCGCCTGTTGTGTACTTTTCCTTATCGCAGGAGAAATTAAGCATGTTTGCATTCTCGCTTCCGCTCCTGTTTGCGCGGCTCCAATATGGCCAGTCTATATAAACCACTTTACCGGTTTCATGTCCTCCTACCAGGTCAGTAACAGTAATCAGGTAACGACCGTATTCAGGATAATTGATGTTGAATTTAAATGTGCCCTTCCCTCCTTTTGTATTGATCATCGTATCTTTCATTACGATGGTACCTGCACGTGATATATACTGGCTCACATCTTCCGATCCTTTTTCGTACCACCAGCGCCATTGGATCTTATATACTTTTACCTGGAGCTTGGTTGCATCAACCGGTTTTCCTTTGTCACTTAAAGTAACAACATCAAACGTATAATTGTTCCCGGTTTCCAATGTATTGTCGTAATTCTTTGTTTCAGGCGTATGCAGACCCACGTAGGTTTTATAAGGAGAATAAGGAACACTGTATCGGTCGATACTGAAATCTCCACCCTCTTCAAACACCCTGGTAACATAGGTTGCGCGCAACATGCCCGGGGCATTCCTGCCCACATCCAGTTTGGTTTTTAAAGCAGCTTCGCCTTTCTCATCCAGGTTACCGTCAAATACTCCTTCCGCTTCGGAATAGAAAGTGCGAATAGGTGAATCGAATTCATAGTTTTTAAATTTATCGAAAGACGTTTTTGTTTGGTTCACGCTTACATTCACTACCGCATGGAGATTCTTGGCAATAGCACCATGTAACCATTTAGCTGATAATTTAGCCGCGCTATCGTTAATTTTATCCTTATCAAAATCAAGGTAGATCTTGAGGCGATTGGGT
>DASWXS010000126.1:0-2005 GCA_036405375.1 Bacteroidia bacterium | reverse complement strand
CACCAATATTGAAATTATCTACCAATGACACTTTATCCTGGGTTAACTGCATGGTTACATGTTGAGGATATGGCGATGTAGGTTCGATAGTGATCACAAAATCACGTTTTTTGAATTTATCACTTACCTGTTGAGTGTCGTACTTTACTTTTAAGATTCCTGTTACTTCCATGATATATTTATTTTTATTGTTTGCTTTTTATTTGTGTCACATCGAGCGTAGTCGAGATGTATTTTTATTGTTTACTAATTGAGATGAGACAACATGGTTAACCACGCATCTTTTATGTTGTTGCTATCCAGCAGCTCTTTTATTTTTGTGTGCAATTCTGCTTCTGTTCCATACGTACAATGAGCCTGTTTAAAAGTGCTTACTTCTTCTGATGTAGGCAACACTTCCAGGTTGCCTAATTGTCCGAGATTGTTGCCGGTTAATACCTTACTGTTACGAATAGTTTCGGGAAGTATATCAACACCAAGTCCTAATGTCGTAACCGGTTTTTCTACTTCAAACAATGCTTCGCCATTGGCACGGCAATACCAGTTTCCACCCATACGTGCAACCAGGTCTATCTTATGCATATCGATAACACCTTTGTCGTTTAAGATATTTTCACTGATGTGCATCTTTGTTACTTCGCAAATGATCAGATTTCCTGCTCCGCCTTCCTGTCCGAGTTCTTTTACTTCGAGAACCTTGCACTCCAATTGTACCGGTGATTCTGCCACACGAAAGGGTCTTACTGTATCGGAAGGAAGTTTGGTAAATCCTGATTTCACAAACTCATCCACACCTTTTGCATAAGGACTACTGGTAAGCGACATCTGGTGAACCATGCTATAATTTACTACATTGATCACCACTTCAGGAACCTCTTTTACATTTTCGTGTGTATGCTTTGTAGCGCCTGTTTTTCCACTTCTGTTTGGAGAAAAGATCAACAAAGGTGGCTTTGAGGAAAACACATTAAAAAAGCTGAAAGGAGCCAGGTTCGGATTCCCATCTTTATCCATGGTACTTGCAAATGCAATAGGACGTGGCCCCACAGCGCCAAGCAGGTACGCATGCAGTTGCGGGACAGGAATTGCAGATGGTTCGATACTGAGCATAAGTGTACGAAGTTCGTTTTTTTGGCAGAAATTTAAAAACGAAAAGAAACAGAGTTATTAACTGATTTGAACATTTTTCTACTATTTTTGGACTGTGAAGCAACGCGACAATACCATCGATATTTTACGCGGAATAGCCATTTTTACGATGGTTGCGGCTAATATGTCGGCGCACTCCTACCAGGAACCACATCCGTATTGGTTCAGGATCTATGGTAGTTTTGCCGCTCCTACTTTTGTATTCCTGGCAGGTTTTATGGTAAGTTTCACTTCTTTCCTGAAAACAATCCCGCTTTCGTATTATTTGAAACGCGGGGCTGTTATTATCGGAGTTGCGGTACTGATTGATGTTTTATGCTGGGGAGCTGTTCCATTTGCAACCTTTGATGTGTTGTATGTAATTGGACTTTCGTTGCCGCTGGCAAAGCTATTTTTGGGTCTGAAGAGAATAAATGCAATGTTGCTGCTTGCATCACTTTTTATTGCCGCGCCGATATTACAATATTGTTTGGGATATATTGATACTCCTGTAGAGCCTGCTCTTAGCGAGTTTTCGGAAAAAGGCTGGGATGGTGCTATTGTGTGGAAACAGTTTGTGGTTGATGGCTGGTTCCCGGTTTTCCCCTGGTTAGGCGTTGCGCTCCTGGGTACTTATATTGGCAGATTCAGGTGCGAATCGCAGCCTGAAAAATCGAACAAAAAATTTATAATAAACGGTTTGATCCTGTTGGCAATCGGGATAACAGCCTGGGTTATCATTAATCCACATTTGATGGAACGCGAAGGCTACAGCGAATTATTTTATCCTCCGACTTCGATGTTTTTTGCCGTCTTTCTGGGAGGTGTATTTTTGCTGTTAGGGTTACTTTACAAAGTTAGAGACAGCAAAATATTA
>DASWXS010000125.1:0-3818 GCA_036405375.1 Bacteroidia bacterium | reverse complement strand
TTTTGCTTTTTCTTTGTTTACCTCGCCCACATATCCCAGCAAATGCGCTGCAATTTTATCAGGGTACGATCTTACACTTCGTTTCTGAAAATAGAAGCCATTGAAACGAAAGATTTTTTCCTGCAGTTTGGCGTAGGTTTCAGAAGTCAATGCTTTTTCGAAGATGGAAGATTTTCGTCTTCCGTTCACGAACTTCGCTTTATCAATACGCTTTATAAAATTTGATTTGTCGATCTTGAGGATATTGCATAAAGCCATGGTATCACAACCTTTCACATCTATAGGAACAACCATTAAATCGTAAGAAGGTTCGTTCACCACCAGTTTTTTTCCATTCCTGTCGAACACAAATCCTCTTGGAGGATAATCAGTAAGGTACCGGAAAGCATTTTGATTTGCCGCTTCCTTGTATGTATCATCTATTGTTTGAATATAAAAAAGCCGCGAAATGTAGATAATAGCTACGAGTACAAAAAAGCCACCAATGTAATATTGCCTGTTGGATAATTGTGGATTGCTCATGCTAATATTCCGTCTTTACGGTAAAACAAAAACTGGATAATATAGATGAACACAAAACTGGCAAGCGCACTTCCCAATGTTTTCAATAAGGTGAAAAAGAAATCATCGAAACCAAACTCTTCCAAGTAAAAGAAAAACAGGTGATGAATAAGAATCATAGGTAGTGAATAATAAACGAACCAGGCATTGCCCATGTATTGAACAGTTGGTTTCAGGTTGGCTTCATAGCCTTCGCGCGGGGCAAGCAAACGCAAAAAATAAAAGCGCACAAAACCCAGCACAACGCATGAAGAAGCATGTATGCCTTGTGTATCATAAAAAACATCTACCGAAATACCTACTGCGAATGAAAGCAGCAGCACCAGTAAAGGCATTGTTTCAAAAGGCAGTAATAAAAGAAACATAATGTACGGCATCGGCACAAAATAAGAGCCAAAAGGAATATTCTTAATGATCAAAGTCTGCAATAAGATCAATAATATAAAACGAATCGTATTTTTTCCTATTTCAGCTATCATTTGGGTTTTACCGGATTTGTAAGCAATTTCTCAAGTGTATCCTGCTCGTCTTTGTTTTTCTTTTCTACAACGTATACATGATTCAGCTTTTTAAAATCGGTGCTCAATTTTACTTTGAGCGTATAAAAAGCGTCGCCTTGTTTACGTTCAAATTTTTCGACAGTACCAACCATTATATTTTCGGGGAAGATATCCGATAAAGCACTGGTAACAATAGTGTCGCCATTTAGCAAACGTACGTGTGTTGGAATATCAGTAAGATACGAATACCTGTAATCTATTCCGTCCCAAGACAGAGGTCCGTATGAGCCATCTTTTTTTACTTTACAGATAATTTTTTGTTCGGTGTGCAAAACAGAAAGAGCGGTGCAGAAATTTGCGGAAACGTCTTTTACCACACCTACAATTCCCTGGCTGTTAATAATGGCGAAATCTTTTGAAACTCCCTGTTTGGATCCAACGTTGAGTGTGAGAAAATTTTTATTCAGGTTAGAGGTACTGTTGATCACTTTACCAGCTCTGAAAACATACTTCTTTCTGAAAAGTGAATCATTCTTTAAAAACTCCGGAGAACGTTGATCTAAAATATCGTAGGATGATTTCAGGAGATTGCGCAACGTGGCATTTTCTTTTGCGAGCTTATCATTCTCTTCTTTCAGGCTTAAATACTCTTTAGAGTTTGCAACTGCGTTGTACAAATTGGAAGACACTGCATTTGTTGAATTTAAGATAGCTGTGCTTTGTGCGCTCCTGTTATTTAAGATCAGTAAAAAACATAGCACCTGCAATGCAATAAAAAGCAGAAAGTAATGATACTTATAAATTAAGTTTAAAAGATTACGCATAAATACAGGGTGGCAGATGAGGGAGAATGGCCCTTTTCTGTTGCTCAAAATTAGTTAATTGCAGGGCTTTTTACCAGCGCTTTTCGAAAGAATTTCATATAGTTTTGAGCCGGGATATTAACAACTCAAAAATGGGTGTTTGCTCTCCTTATCATCATTTTTTAGGGGCTCATCATCAAATTGGAAACCCACAAAATAAAACCTTACATTCGCTATAATTATGCAATTACTTGGCTGGATATGGCTTGTGTTCCTGTTTGCTTTGGTAAGCATGAATGCACTAATGCCGGCCCGTTTCAGGCATGTATGGATCCTGTTCGCGGGTTGTGTTTTCATCGCATATATTTCCTGGCAAGCCTTATTGGTAGCGGTTTTCATAAGCAGTATCAACTTCCTGTTTGCCCGGAAGGTTAAAAATAGTAAGCCGGTTTTTTACTTTGCTAATGCGATCAACTGTTTGTTTATCCTGCTGGCCAACTATATTGTTGCCTATCAAAGCCAGGTTAAAGTGGAATGGACCCAGGTGTCGTTTAGCCTTGAACCCGTTGTTTTAACCCTCGGTTTGTCGTTTTATACATTGCAGCATATTGCCTGGCTGATTGATATCCGGAGGGGTAACCAGCTTCCGGAGACCGATTTTTTGAAATTCCTGTTCTGTTCCCTTTATTTTCCGAAGTTCCTGAGCGGGCCACTCACCAGGTACCAGGAATTAAGTTCCCAGCTCAATGGATCAACTATTGGGCGCGACACTATAATTTGCGGGTTTAACCGCTTGTTGCTCGGTGTTTTCAAAAAAATGGTGATTGCTGATAGGCTGGCACCAACTGTTCATTCTGTATTTGATTTTAATAATGATTATCCCGGCCTCACCATTTTTATCGGCGGATTGCTTTTTACCATTCAATTGTATTTCGATTTTTCGGGTTATACAGATATGGCTTTGGGAGTTTCCAAAATGCTGGGTTTTGATTTACCGGAGAACTTTAATCTACCGCTCCGGTCACTTTCGGTAAGTGAGTTCTGGCGTCGCTGGCACATATCGCTTATCCGTTTTTTTACAGATTATATTTTTTATCCTGTTAGCTACAACCTGAGAAAACACAGAAAAATAGCGGCGTCTGCCGGTATTGCAGTAACTTTTATTTTATCGGGGATTTGGCATGGATTGGGACTTGCCTTCCTGATTTGGGCGCTTTGCCATTTGATATACCTGCAGATTGAACTGTTTACAAAAGGTATACGGAATATAAAAATGTTTGTAATAAAAGCCCTGGGCTGGATCTTAACTATGGCTGCAGTTGCATTCAGTAATGTGTTTTTCAGGAGCCCGGGATCAGAAGCGGTAATAGAGAATGCACGCAAACTTTTCGATTTTTCTTCCTTTTTTCCAAAGAACTATACGGCTGACTTGTTAGCTCCATTAGCGGTTGGCGGACAGCAGTGGAATTTCTTTAATTTATACCTGGTGTTGATCCTTGCATTTACTTTTCTTCTTTTTGAAAGAAAGATCAATATGCAATCGTTGAAAAGTAGTTTTTCTGTTACTTATACAACTATTCTTTTATTATTGATATTTCTATTCGGGATCTTTAATAGCGGTGAGCAGTTTATTTACGTGCAGTTTTAACGGTTCAATTGGGAATCCGGTTTCATTTTTTTCTTTTTCAGAATGTGATAGGTTATACCCGAGACATAAGTATAGCGTGCAAGCCATGATAGTGTTAGTTTTTTCATCGAATGTGAAAGTCCTGCGCTAATACTAAATCCGTTTTTGTAATAATAATTGATCTCCTGTTTCTTATCGGGCGAAGAGGATATTGTACTGAAATTGAGAGGCCTGTTGTAGCCAGCTTGCCCGAATAAACTTATTCTTTTTCGTAAAGTATCCTGCGCATTACCTGTTAAGATAATTACAGGGATAAAGATGAACAGG
>DASWXS010000124.1:0-2773 GCA_036405375.1 Bacteroidia bacterium | reverse complement strand
AATAAGGCGGCTGTGATCTCTTTTAATATAAAAAAGACACATCCGTTTGATACGGGTACACTGTTGGATAATATGGGAATTGCAGTAAGAACAGGCCATCATTGTACACAACCGTTGATGAAACATCTTAATATACCTGGAACAGTAAGAGCAAGTTTTGCTGTGTATAATACAAGGGAAGAAGTAGATAGTTTAATAAGCGGGGTAAAAAAAGCCGTGAAGATGTTAGTATGACAATAGCAGAAACAGAAAGAGAAATAGTTGATGAGTTTTCTATGTTCGACAACTGGGAAGATAAATACCAGTATGTGATTGATATGGGAAAGGATTTAAAGCCTTTGGCAGAAGATTTAAAAACGGATGACCGATTGATAAAGGGATGCCAGAGCAGGGTGTGGTTGCATAGCTCCATTGAAAATGGAAATGTAATTTATGCTGCAGATAGTGACGCAATAATTACGAAAGGGCTTGTTGCTTTAATGATAAGAACATTGAGCGGACATAAGCCGGCAGAAATAATGGAAGCGAAAGTTGACTTTATTGATGAAATCGGATTGAAGGCGCATTTATCACCAACTCGGGCGAATGGCTTGTTAAGTATGATAAAACAAATGAAACTGGATGCAATGGCATTGCAAACAAAAATTAGTTAAGTGAAAGATGGCTGCAATAATTATAGCAAAAAATACGGAGATCACTCAAAAAATAATAGATCAGTTAAAAACCTGTTATGACCCGGAAATTCCGGTAGATGTATGGGAATTAGGGCTGATTTATGAGATCAATCTGAATGACGACCTGGACCTATTGGTACGTTTTACCCTTACATCACCTAACTGCCCTGCAGTAGAAACATTGCCCGCAGAAATGGAAAGTAAATTAAAGGAAATCACCGAATTGAAATCAGTAACGATGGAGCTTACTTTTGAACCAACCTGGACAAAAGAAATGATGAGTGAAGTAGCCCAGGTAGAACTGGGATTTATGTAGCATAGTATGGTAAACAAAAAAGGCTTCACCAACTGTGAAGCCTTTTTTGTTGAGGTCCTTTTTATTATTCTACCACCACTTTCGTAGTTGCCATAACTTCTTTAGAGATTGTATTTTTGATCTGAACAAAATAAATTCCCTTTGCAATCTTATGTTTTACCAAGTCAATTGTATAGGAGTTTTTGTTGCCCTTAATAGATTCGGCTTCGCTGCTGTAAACTACGCGCCCGCTAAAATCAATTAACTCAGCTTTCAGATCTGTGTTTTGTAAAAATATTGCTTCTATGTGCAGTACACCACTGGCAGGATTAGGGTAAGCCACTAATGAGTTAAGTGCAGTGTTGTTTTCTGCAAGTCCAATTGCTTGCGGACAAACTTTATAAATTTGTCCGTTTGTGGTGTATCCGCCTTTCATTGCAAATATACATCCATCAGCACTTTGTCTTAATGTTGTTAGTCCCCCTGTTGTGGTAAGGTCTCCCATTTGGGTTCTGCTTAGTACCGTATCATAAGCGGGTGCATTTCCCATTGTACAGTTATAAATCCTACCATAGGTATTATCAGCTATTATTAAATGATTTTCCAGTTCCGGCCAAACGGACCCGGTATAAAAAAGAATTCCGGTAACAGCAGGCAGGTTTCCAGGTCCCCATGTTGTAATCGGACGCACATCACCCGTAAGATTGCACAGATTCGAAGTAGAACTGTTCATGTAGTTTCCTTCACAATTTGCCCATCCGTAAAATCCGCCCCGGTGAATAATGTTCGCTTCATCCCATTGATTTAAGCCATTTTCTGAATTATACATGGAATCAGTTACAGGATTAAAACAAAAATCAAAAGAATTACGGTGTCCGTAACTCCAGATCCAGTCGCAGTTGGTTGCTAATGGATTTCCGTCATCATAATACGGATTATCGGTAGGAGCAGATCCATCCAGGTTGATACGAAGTATTTTTCCGTATGGATTAGTTAATTTGTTGGCATAGTTCAATGCAACATTGGTTTGTTGATATGCAAGATCACCAAGAGTAATGTACAGGTGGTTTGGATCAGAAGGACGGAAATGAATATTTCCACCTACGTGATTACCTGGAATATTATTTGCAACATCGAGGTCAAAAACAATGCTTGGGTTAGTTCCTACGTTAGACACTTCCGTAAAACGAACAACCCGGATACGTTCATCGCCATTATAAATATGATTATAATATGCATATACATAATGATTGTTATTAAAATCGGGATCCAGTTCAATTCCCAATAAACCTCTTTCAAAATCACACTGAACAGAATCGGTAAGATTGTAGAAAGTACCTAATGAAGTTCCTGTTGAAGAAAATACCCTGATCAATCCATTGGCGCATGAGCCTTCTGTATTACCACCTTTTTGAGTAATGAAAAATCTTCCGTCATCTGCAACATCAAATGCAACCGGGTAGTTAAGTCCTGTTACAATAGTTGTTGATGTGTACGATTGTGCTTTTACAACTATTGAGAGTGTTAAAGCAACGAGTAATGAGAGTAATGATTTTTTCATTATGATTGGTTTTTATTTGGATGCTAAGTAAGTAAAAACCAGCATATAAACCAAACATTTTAGCGGGTAAATTGTTCCTTGTATTCGGCAAGATTACCCTTCTTGTCCCATAATTTCAACACAAATTCGATATTCCCTTTTGGTGTGTCTTCATCAAAAGTATAAGTGATCATATGATCTTTACTTTCGTGCGTGCTGTAATACCACTTTCCATTGATAAGCACTTTGAAATTTCCAATACCA
>DASWXS010000123.1:0-6655 GCA_036405375.1 Bacteroidia bacterium | reverse complement strand
ATAGTATACTTCATCAGTTTTCAGGGCTTTCGATTGTTTTATTAGGCGACAAAAATGAAACTGAGCTTGGAAAACAAATAAATCAAAAAGGAATAACAGACCTTACAGGGAAAACTAATCTTAAGGAAGCCATTGCCATTATAAAAAACAGTTCTGCTTTATTAGGCACCGATAGCGGCCTTATGCACCTGGCAGCAGCAACGGATATTCCTACCTTCACCATTTGGGGTGCTACAAATGAAAACCTGTATTCTTACAAAGCATTCAACGCAACAAAACATGAGTTGATTCACAATCATATTTCCTGCCGGCCATGCAGTGCATGGATCAGTGCTAATATATCCAGGTTCAATGATCCTAAAAATTGTCCTGATCATGTGTGCATTCATAACATTACTCCAAAAATGGTTCATCATTTTCTTCATTCTTTTTTAGAACAACACTTAAACAATGCTGAATAAGATCATACAGACCATATTCTCCAAGGGCATTGTTTCGATCCTGAATTTTCTGATCGTTATCATCACCGCCAAATTTACCGGTGCAGAAGGCCGTGGGCAAATGAGCCTGATGTACCTGAATGTGACTCTTATTCTAATGATCAATGATTTGATCGGAGGAAGTGCACTGGTTTACCTTATCCCAAAACTAAAAGCTCAACGGCTCGTGGTCTCTTCTGCTTTAATGGCTTTACTTTGCGGGCTTCTGTTACCTTTTATATTTAACTTATACTTAGGTTATGATTTTAAAGATTACCTGTGGTTTACGGCGCTATCACTAATGCTTAACTTCAGCAGTGTAAGTAATATGTTCCTGAACGGACTGGAGAAAATTAAACAAAATAATTTTGCGAACATTATTCAAACCCTATCTCTTTTTCTCGTGATCTGTTTTATGATTTTTATAAAAAAACAGAACAATGCGCAGGCCTATTATCTTGCCTTGCTGATTGGATATTCATTGAATTTTGTTTACAGTATGACAGTTTTGAAAAAACTGATCTTCCCGGTTGAAAAAAGCCCATTATTTGCAACAGCTAAAGAAATTCTCACTTACGGTTTTATTGTACAGGCGGGCAATGCTATTCAGTTACTCAATTACCGTTTGTCTTTTTATTTCCTCGATTATTTTTTTCCATTAAAAGGTAAAGAGTATGTGGGTGTTTTTTCTACCGGATCTTCTGTGGCTGAAGCAGTATGGGTGATTATGAATGGAATTTCGATGGTTCAATACGCTACACTCGCTAACAATACTGATAAGCAGTTTGCTATCTCCTATTCCATCAAACTTTCCAAGATCTGTTTTCTTTTAACCACACTGGCAGTTTTAATTTTAGTGCTATTGCCTAATTCCCTTTTCACTTTTCTTTTCGGGAAAGATTTCACCGAAATGCAGGAAGTGATCCGTATTATCAGTCCCGGAATTATTTTAATGGGTTTCACTGGTATTTACTCACACTATTTTGCAGGAACAGGCCTAATGAAAATAAGTACGTATGCTTCCATATTTGCGTTTACGGCAACAGTTGTTGCGGGAATATTTCTTGTACCGGCTTATGGATTGCAAGGCGCTGCTATTGTTTCGTGTACTTCCTACTCTATCTCTTCGCTTTATCTTGTTGTTCAATTCTCACGTT
Source organism: Bacteroidia bacterium (assembly GCA_036405375.1). GTDB lineage: Bacteria > Bacteroidota > Bacteroidia > B-17B0 > Aurantibacillaceae > JADJDM01. The sequence continues at coordinate 5,019 of DASWXS010000123.1, read as the reverse complement.
ATACAAAATGTGGGATTAAAGAACAATTTCTAACTTTTCGTAACTTACTGAACCTTCACAGCTAATTTTAATAGTAAATATGATTTCAAAAAAACTTTTCCTGTTTATTCCATCGCTTATCATTTCTTTTTTTGCATGTACCAATAAAGGAAAAATGAGCAGCACTGTTTTTTTTAATGAAAATAAAACGGAGATAGAGGTTCGTTCCAGTTGCAAAATATCTGCATTTAATCCGCTGGAAAATGAAGAAGGTCTTAAACAAATTATCAGTACTTCAGAAAAAACAGCTATTAAAGAACTTAAAGTAAAAACCACATCTTCACTGGAAAAAGCAGGCTACAAAATAACAGAAACAAAGCTGATCATAACTGAACGATGCGGTGCAAAAACTCCTGATGGGATGCCTTTTATTGTATTGCAGCATATACTTACGCTTGTGAATACAAAATCGGGCGAAAGCACTACATTCAGAGCAGATACTCTTTACCAAAATCAACAAGCTCTTAATCAGCCAAAAACAATTGTCCCAAAAAAAATAGTGCTGGATTCGTATTTACCTGGCCTTTCAAAAAAGAACATAATTGCGGTAAAAAACTTTCTTACTCCAAAAAAATAATTATATTTGGTTGTTAAACCTTTTTATAATTTATAATGAAAAAACTCCTACTTACAATTTTTACTCTGACATCTTTTTACACAGCTAATTCCCAGGTTGTATATAGTCAGAATTTCGAAAGTATACCAGGCCCCACTGCAGGTGGTGCAGGAACCTATACTTTTCCTCCGGGATTTCTTCTCCGGAATGTAGATAACCGTACCCCGGCAACTACCGTTAACTATGTAAACGAAGCATGGGAACGCAGAGAAGATTTTAAATTCAGTGTTCTTGATTCTGCCGCATTCAGTACCTCATGGTATAGCCCTGCTGGCGCGGCGAATGATTGGATGTGGACTCCGCTGATCAGTAACATACCTGCAAATGCCGTTTTATCATGGAATGCAGTTGCATATGATGCATCATATCCTGATGGTTATGAGGTAAGAATAATGACAGTAGCCCCTACAGGCGGTGCAGGTGCAATAGGGAACCAGATTACCAATTCAACTGTACTATTCAGTATTGGAGCAGAGAACACCAATTGGACATCCAGAACCGTTAGTTTGAATTCATACGCAGGACAAAATGTCTACATCGGCTTCAGAAATAATTCAACTGACCAGTTTGTATTACTGATTGATGATATTAAAGTTGAAGTTCCACTGACATTCGACGCTCAATTGGTTTCAACGGTGTTACCTACTGAATACACTTTAACTCCAATAACACAGGCAAGTCCCTTAAATTTTAGCGGAAGCATTCGCAATAATGGGACTAATGCTTTAACCAATGTTATGCTTAATGTTGACGTAAGAAATTCGGCTAATGTTAGCGTATACACTGCATCAAGTACTCCGGCAGGTTTAGCATCAGGTGCTACCAGCACTTTTACAGTAGCACCTTTTACTCCGGCTACTGTTGATAGCTTCTCGGTGAAATATTATGTGAGCGCTACAGAAGGTGACCTGGTGAGTTCAAACGATACGCTTTACAAATCATTTGAAACTACCGACACTACTTATGCACGCGATAGCGGAATTCCTAATGGAAGTCTTGGAATTGGTGCAGGTGTAGTCGGATATATTGGGCAAGAGTTCCAGGTAGTAAATACTGATGATCTTACTTCTGTAACTATGGCCTTTATACAAGGTTATGCCGGTAGAAAATGTGCAGCTGTGATATGGGATATGGTAGCAGGTGTGCCTAACGCTATTGTTGCAAGCACCGATACTATTCTATATCCGGATGACAATGCATTTGTAGCGCAAATTGATATTCATGGTGGAGCTGTAACGCTTGCTCCGGGTAGCTATGTAATTACTGCTGTTGAGTTTGACAGTACCCTGACATTGGCGCTAACTGATCAGATCTTTACAACTACAAGAACATGGGTACAATGGGCCGCTAACCCGTGGAGACACAATGAATATTTTGGTTCACAATTCTCAAAATCGTATATACTACGCGCTAATTTTGGTATTAACTGTGTACTTGCCGGATCTGTGGCAACTGCTACAAGTCCTAGCTGTAATAATGCTACTGACGGGATGATCAGCGTAAGTACAACAGGCGGAACCGGAGCACTAACTTATAGCTGGAGTCCGAATGTAAGTACAACAAACAGTGCTTCCAGCCTTTCAGCAGGAACCTATACCATTAATATTACCGATTCTGAAAATTGTCCTGCTTCGGTTACTGTTACACTTAATAACCCTACTGCTGTTTCATCTATCGCAAATCCAACAAACCCTAGCTGTAACGGATCAGCTGACGGATCAATCAGCCTTGTTACTTCAGGAGGATCAGCGCCATATACGTATAGCTGGATTCCGAATGTAAGCACAGGAAACAACGCATCTAACCTTGTAGCAGGAAGCTACACAATAACCAGTACGGATGCTAACGGTTGTACAGGTACTACTAATGCTTCACTTACTAATCCTGCAGATATTACCGGTTCACAAACCCTAACGTTATGTGCTGGTGAAACAGTAACTGTAGGAACACATACTTATGGTATTTCAGGAGTTTACACCGATACTATTCCTGCTGTTGGAGGTTGTGATAGTATCATTACAACTAACCTTACCGTAAATAATGCTGTTGACGTTACAACTTCATTAACCGGAGCTACTGTATCTGCAAATGCAACCGGCGCTACTTACCAGTGGTTAGATTGCGACAATGGGAATGCTGAGATAAACGGAGAAACAGGACAAAGTTTCTCTCCTGCTGCATCCGGAAACTATGCTGTTGTGATTACCGAGAACTCATGTACAGATACTTCAGCATGTGTGTCAGTAACTGTTGTTGGTATAGCGAAGCATACAGCTAGCACGGAATCTCTGAATATCTATCCTAATCCAAACGCCGGTAACTTTGTTATCAAAGCAAATGCAGAAGCAACTTATACCATTTACAATGAATTAGGACAAACCGTGAAAGTTATTGAAATGAATGCAAAGAATAACTTCTCCGTATCTGTTACTGACCTTAGTGCTGGTGTTTACACCATTTCAGGGATCAGCAACAATAAAGTGATCAAACAAAAAATTGTAATCAAAAAATAATTTGAGTTAACACAGATAAAAAACTCTCCTGAGCTTCGGGGGAGTTTTTTATTTTTATGATGTCGATAAGCAAATGAGTTTCAAACGAACAATAGTATTACAATTACTTGCGACAGTTTTACTGTGTCTTCAGCTAAAGGCACAAATTTCTCCTGCAGACAAAAGTACTTTCAACTACACACAGGTTTGTTTTGAATTTCCCTTAATGAAAAATGCGACGATCTATTACCTGCATATAACTGAAACAAATAGTAAAGTCATCCAAAAATATAAATGCTATGAGAATGCTATGATCATTAATGGCCTTTCTTTTGGGAAAACATACCAATGGAAAGTAGTAGCGTATAACCGAAATACTCCTGTTGATTCAACCGGTACATTTACTTTTACTGTTGCAGGGTCTGAGCTTACCAACACATCACATTATCGTTTAAAACTTAATCACATTGACACCGGCATTGACAGTAATGAACTCATACTTATTGACTACAATCGGATTGCTGTAAATCGTATGGGAACTCCTATATGGTATATCCCGGAAATAAAAAATAAAATTGATTTTAAGGAACGGATCAGGGACTTGAAAATAACCAAGGACGGGACTTTTACCCTTCTCAATAATAAATCAGCCCTGGAATGTGATATTAATGGGAAGATAATCTGGGAAGCCCCAGAGATCAATAAAACACCTAAGGATAGTGGCAGTTTTTATCATCATTGTTTCTCCAAATTAAATAATGGAAACTACATGGTATTAGGAATGCGATATACCTACAAAAAAATTCCATCAGAATTTAAAGACAAATTTAAAAGCTCGCAAAATCTTAAAGAAATCAATGGATCCACTCACATTCGGGTTGAATATGGAATTATTTATGAGTTCAGCCCCGACAAAAAATTAGTATGGTCATGGGATTCCCAGGATCATATTAGTGACGAAGATATATTTTCGCATGGTAATGCAGATACTTTGACCAACCCTGGCCCACATATGAATTCGTTTGATTACAACGAAGCAAAAGATATTGTTGCAGTTGGGTTTCGCGATTTAAGCAGAATATGTATAATTGACAAAAAAACAGGAAAAGTTGTGAATAGCTTTGGGGAAACGCTTCCATCCGGAGATGTGACTACATCTATCAATTTCAAATTTCAACATGATTCCCGCTTCACCAAGAAGGGTGATATAGCAATATTCAATAATAATGAGATCTTTCAGAAAAAAGATTCCGTTTCTTCTGTTATTGTCTTTAATCCTAAAAGTAAAAAGGTTGAGTGGTCTTTCAAATGTGACTTTGACAGTCTTGCTAATGGAAAAAGTTTTAAAGGCGGTTCGGTAAGTGAACTGAAAAATGGAAATTTCCTGGTTTCTATGGGACATTTGAACCGGCTTTTTGAAGTAACCCGTAGCAAAACGATTGTTTGGGACGGATTTTACGAACGATTTTCCCCATCGGAAAATAAATGGATTTCGTATCCACAATACAGGATCAGTTATGCCAGCTCTTTATATCCTTATAAATTTGGCGTAAGTATTACAGAAGAATCCAATCCTAAAGAATGCCGGTTAATGGTCAAGGTTGCCAACATCGGTTCTGAAAAAGACTCCTACAAAATTAGTGTAAAGGACGAAAAAGGAGCTGTGATTAAGGAAGTCAATACCAACCTTGTAAGCTCAGGAGAATCCAACACCGCAAATTTCAAAATAGTTATCAAAAAATATAGTATTACAAAAAACATATTTATTGAAATACAATCGCTAAGCAATAAAAATATTGCAAAAAAAGTAGTTATTTCACGATAATTTCTTGTTGGTGCTTATAATTCAACACCAACAATTTTTCGGACCAA
>DASWXS010000122.1:0-2163 GCA_036405375.1 Bacteroidia bacterium | reverse complement strand
CCAGTATATCCGGTTTCCCAGTTATAGAAATCGTATGCTCTCTTCCATAAGATGCGTAACCTTTTGTACCTTCACCTTTATTACCTGTCCAGGTAACTGTTGTTTTATAATGATGTTGTTTCATATCGTTCTTAAAATTACGTTAAACCACTGGAATTTCTTCTATCGAAAAATAAACCGGCAAGCCTTTTGAAAGTATCAGGTCTCTTTCCTTATTCGCTCCGGGACTTTCTGCCAACAACAACAATCCATCACAGGCATTAATAACTGCAAGCGAAATATCCATAACAGCTTTATACCTGTCATGAACGCTTGCCATTTCCAAAACAGGCAATGCTGCATTCATTCCAATAATTGGAATGTGTCCCAATTCAAGCAGACGTGCGGCTGCCTTATTCATTGAATCCAGGTTCGTTTGACGTTGCTCTTCTGTTGCGGCCGAATACGGTCCAGCTACTCCAATAACCATAACTATTATTTTTCGTAAAATTCTATTGGTAAATCATCAGGATCTGAAATAAATGTAAACCGTTTACCCGTTAATTCATCTTTCCGAATCTCTTCCACTTCGATTCCTTTTCTTTTGCATTCAAAATAAATGCTTTTTACATCATCCACTTCAAAAGCCAGGTGTCTCAGTCCTGCAGCTTCCGGGCGGGAAACTCTTTTCGGCGGAGAAGGAAAAGAAAATAATTCGATCATGTATTCACCGTTCAACGCAAGGTCAAGTTTATAGGATTTTCTCTCTGCCCTGAATGTTTCTTTTATGATAGTAAACCCAAGTGTGGAAGTATAAAATTTTTTCGATCGTTCATAATCAGAACAAATTATAGCAATGTGATGAATTCTCGTTAATTTAATCATTAGTTCTGTCGTTCAAAATTTTTATTAAACCAGGCCATTGGAATATCCGCTTCAAATCCACCGCCCGCACTTTTGATCCGGTTCTCCATTCGTCCTTCTTCCACAAAACCCAGCTTTTTATAAAATTCAATGGCTTTCCTGTTCGACTCGCGGGCCACTAATTCAACTCTTAAAATATCGGGACGTTTGTTCCTTATGAATTCCAGGAGATCCAGGAATAAGATTTTCCCTAATCCTTTTCCATGAAAATCAGGATCCACGACAATGGTAAGCTCACCCAGGACATGATCGAACACACCTGGTATTAGTTTATAACAATGTATTTCACCAATCAGTTGCCCTTCATTTTCAGGATGCTCTATCACCAATTCAATTCCATTGACAGAAGCGTTAGTCATAAAATTACGAATATAGTTTTCGGTGATCTCATTTCCGGTACGGGCAATACCAATGGTTTGCTCTGCTACTTTTTTATACAAAGTTCTCACTTTATCGAAATCATCTGCTGTAGCCTGTCGTATTTCAATCCCCTTCATCTTAATTATTCCAAAATCAAATTAAAGATACTACATTTACTATCAATTAAAAACGACGAACAAAAGTTAAAAGTATACCCAATCAAAAAGATTTTACTCATAGCCCTTATTTCATTATGCATATTGTTATGCATTGTATGGCTAAGTCCTATTGCATTTAGCGCAGTAGAACCGGGTAGCCTTTGGGGCGATATTGCGTTTGGTTTTACAACATCAGGAGGGCCAATCGGGTTCTTTGCATTGCTTATCCTGACCGGGATCTTCTATGGTATGGGCAAAGAAACCTGGAAACAAAAAGCTATCATCTTTACTAAAACAGTTCTTTCGCTTACACTGGTATTTGGCCTCCTGGGCTGGATCAACGAGCATTACACCAAACCTATTATGAAGCTGCAACGCCCTAGTCACGTGTTTATGCTGAAACAGACAAACACACTGGACAAGATAGATGCCTTGTATCAGCTCACAAAAAAAGAACGCGGCGCTTATTTCGCCAAACTGATAAAAAGCAACCAGGAGAAGTTTTCAGCTATCGACCACAAGATCCAGGATCATTGGATTGAAGAGGCTGGCTTTTCTTTTCCGAGCGGGCATACGTTCAATGCTTTTTTGTTTGCCATGGTAATTTCCTATGCCATCCTGTTTAACCGCAGCAGACCAAAGCTAAGAAAGCTGTTTTTTGTTCCTTTTGCCTGGGCATTGGGAGTTGCAGTTTCACGGGTTGCGATGGGAGCACATACAGCACTGGATGTAAGCGCCGGAG
>DASWXS010000121.1:0-3588 GCA_036405375.1 Bacteroidia bacterium | reverse complement strand
ATTGGCAAGATCTTCTGCACTTCCGGCCTTAATAACACTTCCGGAAAATAAAAGATAGGCCCTGTCCGTAATGCTCAGGGTTTCATGAACATTATGATCTGTTATAAGGATACCAATGTTTTTTTCTTTCAGCTTTCTTACGACAAACTGGATATCCTCAACAGCAATAGGATCAACTCCGGCAAAAGGCTCATCCAGCAGTATGAATTTAGGGTTTGTGGCAAGGCAACGGGCTATTTCTGTTCTTCTTCTTTCTCCGCCTGACAATTGATCGCCCAAATTTTTACGTACATGACCCAGGTTAAATTCCGCAATAAGTGATTCCAGCTTTTCTTCCTGCTCTTTTTTGCTTAATGAGGTCATTTCCAGTACTGCTTTTAAATTATCTTCAATACTTAATTTCCTGAAAACAGATGCTTCCTGTGGTAAGTAACCGATTCCCAACTGTGCACGTTTATACATCGGAAATGGAGTGATATCCACATCATCTAAAAATATCTTCCCCGAATTGGGTTTAACCATGCCAACGATCATATAAAATGATGTTGTTTTGCCGGCACCATTCGGCCCCAGTAAACCTACTATTTCACCTTGCTTTACTTCAACAGAAACCTGGTTGGCAACAGTACGGCTTTTGTATTTCTTTACTAAGTTTTCAGATCGAAGTATCATAATTTTATTTTACTCGTTTTAATATTCGTACCGTCATTCGCACATCAGTAAGTGGTCTGTCGTTTTTATCTGTACCAACAGCGGCAATTTTATCAATTAGTGAAAGTCCATAAATAATTTCGCCATACACCGTGTAGCTTCCATCCAGGTGAGGGGTTCCACCAATTGTTTTATAGGCTGTACGTTGTTCTTCACTGAATGTATAATGTTCTGTTTTTTCATATTCGGGAATGATCAGGCTGTCAATTTTTTTCTTTAACGCATCTAAACTATCTTTCTTTCCTTCTTTCTGATATGATTCATATCGTTGTTTTATAGTTTCGTTGCCGGGAGTTTCCAGGTAGTTTTTTGTCAGTTGATGCAGGATAGGACGATTGATACGGTATTCTACTTTTTTTAGGGTTTCATCATTAAATCCTTTACCCTGTACTATATAGAACTGGCAACCCGATGAAGCCTTTTGCGGGTTGATGTCATCACCTTCGCGGGCAGCGCACAGCACACCTTTTTTGTGAAACAGCTTCTGGTTAAATTCAGCAGGCACCGTGTATCCAATATCTCCGTCGCCCAGGAGTTTATCAGCTTTTGCATTTTTCGAATCCGGGTCGCCGCCCTGTATCATAAATGAATTGATAACACGATGAAACAAGAGGCTGTCGTAATATTTTTTCTCGGTAAGTTTCAGGAAATTGTCGCGATGCAAGGGAGTTTCATTGAATAAGCGGGCTATCATTTCTCCATAAGATGTAGAAATAATAACAAGGTTTTCGTTAGGATACTTGTCTTTTATTTCCTGTAATGCAGCTGCAGAAATTTTGCCCGGCTCCTGTTGTTGAGAATTAGTGGTTGAACTAACCGTTTTCCCTGTTTTGCAGCCAGAAAAAGCAAGCAAACAAATCAAAATAATGAAAACGGGGTAGTTTTTTTTGCACATATTAACAAATAATGTTATTTTTGTTTGAATTAGGTAAAGTGTAAATTTAGCTTATTCTAAGACACAATATGAAGAAATTTAGTTTTTTTACGATTCTTACAGCTATTGTTTTGGGAGGGATCATGATCTTTTCTAATTCGTGTAACAAACCAAAGCCCTGCAAAGCAGTAATTACAGTGAGAGATACAACAGGGGCAAACCTGGAGGCTGGTGTTACAGTTAAGCTATATGCACAGGTAACCACTGCTTCAGGAACTGTTCCTGGTGATCTTGAAGCTACAGGAACCACTGATGGAAGCGGGCAAGTTTCTTTTACACTTAAATTGCCAGCGATCATGGACATCCGCGCAGAAAAGCCAAACTGCACAGTTACAACTCACACCTATACTTCCGGAGGTACATTAATACCAGGTAAATATTGTACAGGAAAAGCCATCATCAAATTTGAAGAGGGCAAAACGAATGAGAAAACGGTATTTTTGAAATACTAAGCGATTAAATATATTGAATGGAAAGGAGAGCAGCAATGTTCTCCTTTTTTATTTTACCCCTGTTGTAGAAAAGTAGGAATAATTGTTCTTACCGAAATGTCACGTCGAGCCATGTCTGCTCTACCTATCGGCAGACAGGCGACAGGTAGACATGGTTCGAACAAACACAATTATCTAAGTCTAAATTTTTAATACAATCAGCTGATCTTATAGCTGTATGATGGGTGTAGCGACCTATTTTTTCAAAGTATCGCTAAGCGTGATAAAAGTTATTGTGCTGTCGTAAGCAAATAAAAAGGAGAGGCCTTTATCCGGATAGCTGAAACGCAACTTGTCGGAAGGACTGTAATACATAGAATCTTCATTGCCCAGTATTTTTATAACATCATTCATCTTTGAACTGCCTGTTAAGTTAAGAGGCATGTTGCCTTTGAACTTTTTTGGTTCAAACGTTATTTCTTCCAGGCAGGGCCCCATCTTTACTTCATCCATTGTTTTTTGAAGCTGAGTCCTGTTGGGCTGATTAACATATCCACTCGAGTCGATATACTTTCCTGCACCCTTAAAATTGTATTTTAAAGTAAGGCCTTCATATTCATAATAGATCAACGCATCAGGCGTGTTTATATAATCTTCACGGTTTTCAGGATCGATAGAAGTTGAAAATTTGTAAGGACCTAATTGAGTGATGAGATTGCGACTTGAGTCGCTTTGTAATTTTAAATTGATAAAAGAAGCGAAATCTTTACCATCTAACGATAATTTAAAAGAAGCTGTCGCTTTTCCAATGTCTAATTCTTGCCCAGTTTCGTCTGATACTTTCTTAGCGTGATTTCCACAAGCCAACAATAACAATCCGGTTAAAATAGATAAAGTTGATTTTAAACTCATATTAATTAATGTTGTTCAGGAGGTGCCTGTTGTTCAGGCATTTTTATTTTGTCGGTTTTCTTCAGGCCTTCCAGCACTTCAATGTTAATACCATCACTGATTCCTGTTTTGATATATTTTTTCTCAAATTTTTGTGGGGCAGTTTCCAGCTCAACATAGGTTTTGTCTTTTTCAAATTGCAATACACTTTCGGGAACAGATAATACTTTGTCTTTTTTGGAAAGAATAATGTCCGCATTCGCACTGTATCCAGCCCGCAGAAATGTGCCTGTTTGTTTATTGATTGCTGCACGGATGAGGAACTGTATAGCGCCATTCTCTGTTGCTCCCTTTGGAGAAATGTACTCCAGCTTGGCAGAGAATTTTTCTACATCAATAGCTCCTATCGTTAGCAAGATATCCATTCCCGGAATTACTTTCCCAACTTCGCTTTCATCCAGCTTACCTTCAAAGATCATTTCTCCCATGTTGGCAACACTTGCGATTGTAGTTCCCTCATTAAATGTATTACTTTCAATTACCTGTGAGCCTTCTTTCACCGGAACATCAAGTACCATTCCACTGATGGTAGCTTTTACCAATGTATTGGTTGCGCTGCCT
>DASWXS010000120.1:0-1861 GCA_036405375.1 Bacteroidia bacterium | reverse complement strand
GCATCAAAACCACCTGTAGTCTTACTCTCCTGCATGCGTGAATATAAATTTCCTGAATAGGTCACGAATCCCATACGTGGTCCGTCCAGTTTCAACCGGTCAACATCCGGGTTGTTGGTGCTGTTGTCAAACTCAAATTTTTTGGTGAGTTTGTCAACGAGTTGTTTTTCGTTTGGTTTGTTGAACATCTCATTGATGGAGATCTTCACCATACTTTGCAACTCTTCCGGGATAAACAGATATTCTTTTACATGCGTTTTTTCAATAGTGCTGTTCTTCACATTGATGATTCGGAAAGTTATAATGATTGATTTGCCGAATTGTTCAATTGTACCACTGAACATTTTATCACTATTGATAGTATTACCAATTTCTACAAGGCAGATTTTACCATAGCAGTTATTGATGCTGAGTTTGTTCTTTTCAACCATATAGGTAACATCGTAGCGATCCATCACATCGAAGCTGTCGAGCTTTTCGAGCTCCATACGAACCATGTTCCCCATGATATTTGGATCCATATTTACTCCTTTGGAGTCGATATTTAGAACTGTCATGCTTTGCTTCTGTGTAGCACTTGTTTGCGAGAAACTGAATGTGCTAATTGCTAAAAGAAGCACGATCAGATTTACTTTTATTGTTTTCATATTGTCTTGTATTAATTGTTTTGTTCTTTTATTAAAGTATAAGCAAAATAAATGTGAGCATTGCAGGATTGGCAACACCAACCAGGTAAACAATACCAATGATCAGGGCCGCGTATACCACAGCTAAAAAGAGATTCTTTGCGAAGTATTTTGTTCCTCCAAAAAGGTGGTGAAGCAGAGATTCTTCAGGCACCATTTTGATTTTATTTTTAAACGAATTTTTGTTTGCTAAAGATTGCTTGGCGGATTTATTTCCTGCTGATCCTTGCATTAATTGTATGTTCTCAGAATTCATCTTTTCGGTGGCGAACTGAGATGCCAGCTCTCTGCTTTTACTTTGCTCATTACTGTAAACACTTAGTGTCATCGTTAATAGAATTGTTAGAATTATTGTTTTCATGTTTTTGTTTTGCTGATGTAAAATTAGGTTGAGGATAAGGGCAATTGAAACGGATTTTTGCATCTGAAATAGTTATGATTTCAATTTTTGCGTATTTACCTATTTTTAGAAATAAACTGACGCTATATTTGCATATTATGAGTTATTAATTCTCGTTGTTTGCATAATTTGCAAATTATTGTATCTTTGAAATGCGAAAAATGCTAGTTAAAATGAAGAAAAAAAAAGAGGACTCTATCCAGGTTGAGTTTGTGAAAACATTAAAGGCTATTGTTCCGGCCGAAATTTCTATTGCAGATGAATTGGCCGACCTGCTTGGAGTAAGTATCGACAGTGCATATCGCCGCCTTAGGAATGAAACAGATTTTACACTCGAAGAAATCTATAAAATCTGTGGCAAATACTTTATTTCGGTTGACTCTGTATTTTCAAATAAGTCGGATACAGTAACCTGTAATTATACAACACTTACCGATTCGGAAGATAACCTGCTGAAATACCTGAACGGGCTTTGCGGACAGCTGAGAGCTATTAATGCTTTTGAAGAAAAGAAAATTATTTACGCTGCGGAAGAAATGCCAATCATGCATTCTTTTTTTAATCGTGAATTAATTGCCTTTAAATTATTTTACTGGCAACGTTCTGTATTAAACCTCCCTCAATACCAGGGAAAGAAATTCAGTTTCGATATAATCCCTGAAAGTTTAATGGCTGTGGCGGAAGAGATACATGCCGAATACATGGCCATACCTGCCATTGAGATCTGGACAGATGAAACCATTCTTACAGTATTAAGACAGGTAGAATACTATTA
>DASWXS010000119.1:0-3725 GCA_036405375.1 Bacteroidia bacterium | reverse complement strand
CTCTGTTAAAGAACTGTCAGCTTCATTTCGTATCAGTTTTCTTCCATCTGCCCAACTTCCAAAGATGTAATACAAACCCGGCACAATGATCACACCGAATACGGTACCGAACAACATACCTCCGAGTGCTGATGAACCGATTGTTCTGTTACCTATAGCACCCGCTCCATGAGCAATTACCAAAGGAATTAAACCTGCAATGAACGCAAAAGATGTCATAAGGATTGGCCTGAAACGAACCTTGGCGCCTTCAATTGCTGATTCGAGAACTGTTGCTCCCTGGCTGTGTTTTTGTACTGCAAACTCAACTATCAATACTGCATTCTTACCTAGTAAACCGACAAGCATAACCAGTCCGACCTGGGCATAAATATCATTTGCCAGTCCCAGCATCTTGATAAGCAGGAACGAACCAAAAACACCTGCAGGAAGTGAAAAGATAACCGACAAGGGTATAATGAAACTTTCGTATTGTGCAGCAAGAACAAAATACACAAACACCAATACAATGATGAAGATATAAATAGCCTCATTACCTCTTCTCGTTTCATCGTATGATAAAGCTGCCCAATCAATATCATAACCATGCGGAAGGGTTTTCAATGCAACTTCTTTCACTGCTGCAATAGCTTCACCACTACTGTATCCTTTTGCAGGACCTCCTCTTATGGCAGCCGTGTTATACATGTTATAACGATTGATCTCATTGGCGCCCTGTTTCTTTTTGATCTTCATAAATGCGGAGAAAGGAACCATTTCATCACGATTGTTCTTCACGTACAGGTTCATGATATCAGTTGGCAGCTTTCTGTATTCGGGAGCAGCCTGCACAAAAACCTTAAAGAATCGCTGGTACTTGATGAACCCCTGTTCATATGTGCTTCCTACAAAAATGGAGAGCGTATTCATTGCATTCCCAATAGATACTCCTTTTTGCATGGCAGCCTGGTTATCTATTTCTATTTCATACTGCGGATAGTTGGCACTAAAAAAGGTGAACAAGCCGGTGAGCTCTTTTCGTTTTCCCAGTTCGGTCATAAAATCATTCTTCACCCGTTCGAGTTGATTTAAGTCGCCATCGTTAGTTTTATCGAGTAATTGCAAAGCAAAACCACCTGCAGCACCAAAGCCCGGAACAGCGGGAGGATCGAAAAACTCAATGGTCGCTCCCGGTATCTCCTTCGCTTTTTCTTCGAGTTCTTCAATAATTTCATTCACGTTATGCTTTCTTTCCGACCATGGTTTAAGATTAATCAAACAGGTTCCTGCATTTGATCCACGTCCTTCGGTTAATACTTCATAACCCGCAATAGAAGAAACAGATTGCACACCTTCAACCGTATTAATTTTTTGAACCAATTTTTCGGACAGGTCGTTTGTTCTTTCTAAAGTAGAACCCGGAGGAGTTTGAATGATCGCATACAACATCCCCTGGTCTTCGCTCGGAATAAACCCAGAAGGAAGATCATTGCTTAATCCAACTATACCAATGGCAAACACTACAAATAGTCCAATGGTAATAAACTTGCGGTGCGCAATAATTTTCAGCAGCCAAACATATTTTCCGGTGAGTTTTTCAAATCCCTTATTAAAACTATCCAGTCTTCTGTTCATCCATGTTTTTTTACGTGGTTTGCCATGGTTGTTTTTCAGGATCATTGCACAAAGCACCGGGGTTACGGTAAGCGCAACAACTCCCGACAATACAATTGCCGATGCCATAGTAATAGAGAACTGCCTGTAAAATGTACCAACCGGGCCTGACATAAAAGAAACCGGGATGAATACAGAAACCATGAGTAAAGTTATCGCTACTACTGCTCCACTTATCTCACCGATTACTTTTCTTACTGCGTTGTAAGGCGAAAGGTGTTCTTCTTCCATTTTGGCATGAACTGCCTCCACGACGACTATGGCATCATCGACGACAATACCAATTGCAAGCACCAATGCAAATAATGTAACCATGTTTATGGTGAGACCAAAAAGTTGCATACAGAAAAAAGCACCCACCAGCGATATAGGAACCGCGAGCGTTGGAATCAGTGTAGATCTCCAGTCACCAAGGAAAATAAACACTACTATTGCTACCAGGATAAACGCGTCCCTGAGCGTATGAACAACATTCTCAATGGAAGCATCAAGGAAATTAGATACGTCATAACTGATCTCGTATTCCATTCCCGGCGGAAATGATTTTTTCAATTCTTCCAGTTTTACCTTTACATTTTTTATTACCTCACTTGCATTACTACCATAAGTTTGTTTTAAAACCATTGCTGCTGAAGGATTTCCGTTCATGCTGGAATAAATATCATAATATTCACTTCCCAATGAAACGGTAGCTACATCTTTTAAACGTAGCATTTCTCCGTTGGGATTAGACCGTATGATAATATCTTCGTATTGTTTCGGATCATTAAATCGATCGGTATAGGTAAGCACATACTCCAATGCTTCTGCCTGTTTGCTGTCACCACGGCCTATCCTTCCCGGTTTGCCAATGATGCTTTGATCATTGATCGCTTCCATCACTTCATCAGGAGAAACCTGGTAAGCGCGCATCCTGTCAGGGTTCAACCATACACGCATTGCATATTGCCTGCTACCCAAAATCCTCACCTGTCCTATTCCATTGATACGCTGAAGTTCAGGTACCATATTAACTCCGGCATAATTAAACAGGTATTTCATGTTTGCAGCTGTATCCTTACTATAAAGATTAACATACATGAGCATACTTGGGATAACCGGCGTAATTACTACTCCTTCACGTTGCACCAATGTTGGAAGACGGTTGGTTACCTGCTGCACCCGATTGGATACCTGCACCAATGCCTGGTTAATGTCTGTTCCGGGATTAAATACAACCTGGATATTAGCTTCACCGGCGCTTGTTGCATCTGAGGTCATGTACCTCATTCCCCATGCCCCGTTTATTGATTGTTCCAATGGTATGATTACTGATTCAGCAAGAGATTTTGCACTTGCACCAGGATAAGAAGCACTCACCATCACTACAGGCGGAGCTACTTCAGGGAACTGTGATGTAGGTAGTGTTTTAATAGCCAGTCCACCTACAAATAAAATTACCAAAGATATTACAATGGCAAGTACCGGCCTTTGAATGAATTTATTAAACATTTTAATTGAATTTTAAAAGATGTTTTACTCAACGTAAACTTTCAGCTTAGGAATAACTGACTTAGGATCTTCATACGTAAATGATATCTTATCGCCGTCTTTCACTTTTCGTATACCTTCCAGGAGTATTCTGTCACTAGGGCTTAAACCGCTTTTTATAATATACAGGTCAGGCATTTCAGACGCCACGGTAATTTCCCTGGAATGAACTACATTATCTTTATCCACAACAAAAACATATCTTTTTTCAAGAATTTCATAAGTAGCTTTTTGAGGGATGATAATGGCATTTCTCATGGGAATACTCATTTGAATATTTCCGGTTTCGCCGTGTCTCAACAATCCTTTAGGATTAATGAATGTAGCCCTGAATGCAATATTTCCTGTTTCATTATTAAAATCAGCCTCTATGGTTTTTACTTCGCCCGTGTATTCAAACAATTGATTATTTGCCATTAAGAGACTAACTTTATTGAGGTTTTGCTCGGTTACATTGGTTTTGTAATTTAAATATTCTGCCTCCGGAACATTAAAATACACCCACATCTCGCTATTGTCTGATAATGTAGTCAGGAGATCTC
>DASWXS010000118.1:0-2270 GCA_036405375.1 Bacteroidia bacterium | reverse complement strand
AACTGACGGGAGATACACCAGTCGTGAACGTTTTCCATCCAATGCTTGTATGTATTCTTAAACTTCTCAGGAAGCAACTGGATATTGTCATTCATTACATTGTCCAATGCCGGCTTCGAAACCTGGTTCATTTTCAGGAACCACTGCATAGATAAACGCGGTTCAATAACTGCATCGGTACGTTCGCTGTAACCAATTTTGTTCTTGATCTCTTCAATTTTCTCAACCAGTCCAAGCTCCTGCAGATCTTTAATGATCTGCTTACGGCAAGCAAAACGATCCAGCCCCACATAAGCACCGGCAGCTTCACTAATTTTACCATCGTTGGTTAATACATCAATGCTTTCCAGGTTATGACGCTGACCTAAGTTAAAGTCGTTAATATCATGAGCCGGAGTAACTTTTAATGCACCGGTACCAAATGAAGCATCAACATAATCATCGAAGATTAAAGGTACTGCACGGTTAACTACCGGAACAATTACTTTTTTCCCTTTCAAGTGCTGGTAGCGCTCATCATTCGGATTAACACACACAGCGGTATCACCCATAATGGTTTCAGGTCGCGTAGTTGCAACCATCACGTAATCATTCGTCCCTTCAATTTTATATTTTACATAAACCAGTTTGCTATTGGCTTCCTTGTGTATTACTTCTTCATCGCTAACAGCGGTTAACCCTTGCGGATCCCAGTTTACCATACGCACACCACGGTAGATATGACCTTTTTTGTGCAGGTCAACAAATACATCAATAACCGCTTCACTCAATTCCTCTTCCATAGTGAAACGTGTACGGTCCCAATCGCAGCTAGCACCCAGCTTTTTCAACTGTTCGAGAATGATTCCACCATATTTTTCTTTCCAGTCCCAGGCATGTTCCAGGAATTTTTCGCGGGTTAAGTCCGCTTTTTTAATTCCCTGGTCGGCCAATAGTTTTACAACTTTAGCTTCTGTTGCAATACTTGCGTGATCGGTTCCAGGAACCCAGCAGGCATTGAAACCCAACATACGTGCACGGCGGATCAATACATCCTGTATGGTGTTATTGAGCATATGCCCCATGTGCAATACTCCCGTTACGTTTGGCGGCGGGATGACTATGGTATAAGCTTTACGGCTATCGGGAACCGATTTAAAAAACTTATGCTGCATCCAGTGGTTATACCACTTGTTTTCTGCTTCCCGCGGGTTGTATGTTTTTGAAATTTCCATATTGAAAAATAGGGTTTAAAGATACGAATTTTAAGGAAATCTTCATGCCGCTGCCTGGAAAATGCAGAGATGTGGTTCTCCTCAATAATTGTTCAATATGCTATTTTTACTTAACTTCACACTTAAATAGCAGAAGAGCAGTGCCAGATACGATAGAAAACAGCCGGTTTAAGATTACATTAAATATATTGGGGTATTACGAATTATCGGTTGCCGATAATATTGAAATCACTATTGATGATGTAAAGCACATTGTAGAAGCACAAAAGGAGCTTGGGGCGCAGCGTTTGCCAACATTGGTAGCCACCATGTCGAATGCGATACTGAGTGCAGAAACGATGAGCTACATTTCCAAAAATGTAAACTTCCCCTACTCCATGGCGGGTGCTTATGTAGTAAGCTCGTCTTCGCAAAAAATGCTTTCTAATTTTTACCTGAAACTTAAGAACCCGGAACGTCCTACAAAATTCTTCAATTCAAAAGAAGAAGCGGTGAAATGGATCATGGAAATAAAGGCGAAACATGCTTAAACCACTAACTTATTGTTTGATCATCTTTTCCCTGCTTATATTATTTCCTTCAAACAATTCAACAACATACATCCCTTTTTCCAATTGAGAGGTGTTGAGTTTTTTTGATGTTCCAAGCTCCTCTTTTAACACTTGCTTGCCTATTTCATCGTATATAGTAACAACGGCTTTATTGATAGAATTTTTGAACTGAATATGATCTAAAAAAGGATTAGGTATACCTATCAAATCAGTTGAACCAGAAACATCTTGAATTCCCAGGGTATTTAAAAAGTATCTTCCAAAAAAGACATCTCTTCCGCCATTTGAAGTTGAGTTTTGAGCTACTACTGAGAAATCGAAGTCACAAGTTGCTTCATAATAACCAGATAAATATATAGTGTCATTTATAGAATTGATATTAGAAACAACAGATCTATTATCTGAATAGGATTCAACAAACTGTAAGTCTCCTAAATTAGAATAAGCAGCAACATATCCACAACCCACTGAAGAGCTTAAGTTATATATGGAACCTGAACAGTCA
>DASWXS010000117.1:0-2921 GCA_036405375.1 Bacteroidia bacterium | reverse complement strand
TTAAATTTTTATGGAAAGTATTTTTCGATTCGTCTTATATGCAAAGGATCGATACCGAAACAATAAATACTAACCGGTTGCCAACAGCAACACAATAATGTGAAATATGAAAACAATTAAAAAAATCACACTCTTCTTTATACTGATAATGGGGAGTTTAGTGGGTACAGCACAAAACAGTAGTGGCGAAATCAGGGGACTGATCGTTGACGAAGAATTGAATCCTGCAATGGGTGCACAGGTAAAAGTGTTGCAGGCAGGGGTTATGATAAAGCAGGCAGTAGTTGATGAACAGGGAAAGTACGCGGTGAAGCCACTTCAGCCTGGAAATTATGAAGTGCTCATCATGTATATAGGTTACAAAACTTTTCGTTATTCAAAAGTGGAAGTAAGTATGGAAGAAGCTTCATACCTGGATGCGCAAATGGAGCTAAATGCCCTTGACGGACCTACTATTACGGCAGATAAACCATGGGAGAAGCCGATCGTTGAAAAATCATATATAACCATGCACTCCATTAATTTTGAAGATCTCGGGCATATGGCTGTAACAAAAGGAGATGTGAGCGGAATGATCGCAAATATTTCTTCTGATGTGTTTGTGTCAGAAGAAGGACAGATTTACTCACGTGGTTCAAGGGTTGGCGCATCCAAAACTTATGTAGATGGTGAGTTATTACCTTTCGATACAGAGATTTCAGGGATGGCTATCCAAAACCTGAGTGTAATTACCGGGGGTATTCCTGCACAGTATGGTGATTTGACAGGAGCAGCTATCGTTATCAGTACACGTGATTATTTTAGTGGAATTGCAGAGAAAAATATCAGGCAAAGGAATTACCAGGAAAAATTAGCAAAGAAAAAGAAGGAAGCAGAACTGGAAGCACAAAAGAAAAAAAGACAAGAGGAAATTGATGCTGAGAAGAAAAAGAAACTTGAAGAGGAAGGATAAAAGAAAAGCCACGCTACAGCGTGGCTTTTTTATTGAGCTAATAAAAAGGATAGCTTTTAGTTCTTGAAAGGGATGATTTCCACTTTTGTTTTGTTTGCTGCAACTTCTACAATAAAATCTTTCAGCTTATAAATAGTTACATGATTGTCACTTTCCTTGTATTCATCAATAAACGCTCCTTTTTGTTTGAGGAGTTCTTCTTTTTCTGAAGGATTTAATTTAGCGAAATCGTAAATAGTCATGTTTCCTGGTCTTTGCATTGCAAATGTACACCAGGAATAGAATCACACATAGAAATTTAGCCGGATTGGTCTTTGGCTTCTACCAAATTTGAATTTAAGTAGAATAAAGAAAAAAATTTCCCGAAATCAGGGGTCTGGCAGAAAACTTCTTGGAAACCTGCATTTAGACCAACAATTTGTTTCATATAACTAAATTAAATCCTATTTCGCCTAAAACCAAGGTGAAGTGTCAGAGTGCAGGAAAGAGGAAAAAGATCTTTTCTGAACAATTAATTTCCATAGAACTAAATTAAATCCTATTTTTGCCTTCCTTTTTCAGGAGAAACCACGGTGAGGTGTCAGAGTGGTCGAACGAGCAAGCCTGGAAAGTTTGTATACGGGCAACCGTATCGTGGGTTCGAATCCCACCCTCACCGCAAAAATCAGAAACCCTTTGAACGCGTTGTGGTTCAAAGGGTTTTTTAATTCGAATTTCAGGCCTCAAAAATCAAGAAAAAGTTAATCAACTGGTTTCCATACTGTGTTTGGTTCGAAATAAACCAATGTTAGTATGGAAAAGAAAAAAGGAAGGTCCATTACTTAGGTGTATTAAAGATTTTATTTATACATTCGAATTGGGAGTCCGAAATCGACTATTCCTGATACAAGGCCAACACGAAAAATTCAGCCGGAATTCTTATAATCCGTGCATTAAGAATTCTATAAATAGTTATTATTTACGAAATACATTTTAAAGATCTTAATGCCAAATCATCCACGCCTTGGCTAATAAAAATGGTTGCTTAACGAATCCTGTGTCTTTACTTAGCAACATATAATACATTTGGGTAACAAGTGTCTTTCTCAGGATAACTTTTCATGCCTACATGGCTGAACTCCGTGAGGCATATTATTTGCTCTATTAAAAACAATATAAACTAAGTAAAATGAAGCCACAAGAAGTCTTATCCATATTCACAGACGTGACATCTGAAGACCTTGAAAACAAAGGTTCAGTACTCAAAACATATCCTGAACTCGACCCTTACTTTGATAAAGGTATGTATGTAGAAAAGGTTACTCAAACCTGTCTCGAAAACGGGAAATGCATGATTACCTTTGTATTCCGATATTATAACACATCCCAGTCAAAAGTCAGTTAAATGTTGGGGCATTATGATTCATTACCTGCTGCATTAAAAGATTTGGATGTTAGAGGATTCAAGAATGTATTTGACATTAAAAAAGATCATATATATTCTTTAGCGGATATGATAAAGCTTGGTCCTTCTGAATTTGACATACTGGAAACGTATCGATTCGATGGGCCAGTCGATCCTTCAGACAGCGTGGTAGTATATGCAATTCAAAGCCGCATAAAAGGAATTAAAGGCACATTGATTATACCATCTGTGGGGTTTTTCGAAGAACTCACCGATGAACTAAGCAAAAAGATTGAAAAAACAATCGAGACCCCTTGATTAAGTTAATTATACTGATCCATTGTAACCGAACCGGCGCATGAAAAAGAAAAAAGAAAAACAGGATAAGGAAAAGGCACGTGAAAGAAAAGAAAACTTTTCTGATAATGATCATACAGGTTCTGACACTGATGCGGATCATACGGATTTAAATGAGGATTCAGACAAAACTTCTCCTGATAAAGATAAGGGTAGAGGGAAGAAGAAGGGGAAATATGAAAAATCCAAAAGAGAGGTTGATCCTGATATGACAAACCCGGATACTGA
>DASWXS010000116.1:0-2308 GCA_036405375.1 Bacteroidia bacterium | reverse complement strand
AAGTACATGGGCAATGGTGATATCTACAATTCGGCAGGCTACATTTGGTTCAATGCCATGAGCCAGTTTATGTCTCCATATAATTTCAACCCTTTCAATTTTAATCCGATGAAGGATATTTTGAACGAATTGGTTGATTTTAAAGAATTGCAGCGTTACAATAAAAAGAAATTATTTGTTTGTGCTACCAATGTAAAAACAAACAGGGCAAGAATATTTTCCAACGAAGAAATTACAGTTGATTCGGTATTGGCTTCTGCATGTTTACCATTCCTTTTCCAGGCAGTAGAAATTAACGGCGAATACTATTGGGATGGTGGATACCTTGGAAATCCACCGATTTTCCCGCTGATCACCAACACAAGTTTAAGAGATATTGTTTTGGTGAAGATCAACTCCATCAACATTAAATCAGTTCCAACAACAGCACGCGATATTGCTGATCGTGTAAATGAGATCTCTTTCAATAGCAGTTTGATTAATGAAATGAAATTGATCCATTACAGGAATGAGTTGTTGAAAAGCGGGATTTTAAAAGTTGATAACAAGGAGAACCGGGAGATCTTTATTCACACCATTTCCGGTTATGATGTTTTAGGTCAGCTGAATTATTCAAGTAAAATGAATACTTCTTACGACTTCCTGGTTAGCTTAAAAAATAAGGGCAGGGAAGTAGCTGATAAATGGCTCAATAACGAGTTCGAGAAAGTGGGAGAGCGTTCTACTTTTGATGTGGAAGAGCACTTCTTTGATAAATTCTAGACCCCGACTACGCTCGATCTGACAAAACTCACCAATGACGTGGTCATTTTTTTGCCGCGGATTTTCACGGATTACACAGATTATATTGTTGTTATTAATGTGAGTGAATCGTTTTTGTATAACTAATACCTGGAAAATCAATATCTGCGACATCCGCGTAAATCTGCGGCTGCATTCCCAGACCATTCATCATTGCTATAAACAAAGAACCCCGGCGTTTCCGTCGGGGTTTTTGCGTTCAAAGTAACCTATGTTTAATTCAAAAAACAAAATGGCTACATTATCTTAATTCAGCTTAAATTGAGGGATTTTACCTTCCTGCATTAACTGAATGCATTTCTTTTTGTGTTCTTCAAAATTTCCGAAAGCCAGCGCATCAAGCATCTCTTCTCTCGACATTTCAGGGTTATTGAATTTTTTGCGGATATCAGCAGAGCATCTGTCAACAAATTTTTCGAAATGCTGAGGAGCCCACACGTATCCTTTTCCTGTTTCCACTTTGAATTCTTCCGGTAAACCACCTTCAATCTTCGCTTTTACTTCAATACCCTGGTATACCTTAGGAAGTGCTCTGTTATCGAATACAAACGGCTTAGAAATCACAATTACGTGCTTTTTACGCTTCGGGTCGATCATGTTCAAACCCTCTACACGCAAGCCTTTTTTCTTAAGCTGCGAGAATTTTGATTCAAAGTCTTTTAGTATCTCAAACATCGTTCAAAGTTTTCAACAAAGGTAGGAGCTTTTTTGTTAAAAAGTAAACCCTTCGGCTATTGTTTTAATAGCTTCGTCTAATTATCTTATTTACAGCTTAATTAAATTTTTTGTTAATAAACTGTGGGTAGTTTTTTCTTAAAATTAATAGAGTATTGATTTTCAATTATTTAATTGTTAATAGCAAGTTCAGTCCTGGCCCGGGGAATTAACAAAAAAAACACCCTCCCGGTTTCCGGAAGGGTGATCCTCAATATGATAAGCTTTGTTAAAGTACTACCATTCGTCCTTTTTTGTACCTGCAGCCGGGTTTTTCATTTTGGCTTTCAGGTCTTCGGCAACTGCCTGTGCATAGCCTTTTGCAGTACCTCTTAATTGATTCCACATAACATGGTTCAGGGCAAGCGATCCACAGGCTGGAGTATCGTTAAAGATACTTCCTCCTGAAGCATCTCCGCGTTTTGCTTTGTGTTCAATATTATCGATGGTGTAACGGTATTTTCCTTCTTTGAAATCAATGGTAAGTTTCATGGTGATCTCACCTTCTACATCTGCAGTAGGATTCAACTCTTTTGGTTTGTAAGGGTATTTAATAACGCAACCAACTTTTCCTCCTGATGTGTATGCCTCATCTTTACTGAATTTTTTGTTTTTAGCATTCAGCCATGCAGTAGCTCTTTTGGTCATTTCCTCTATACTTGCAGGTACAGTAGGACTCAATGTATCCATAACCTCTTCTACCGGAGGCGGTTCTTCAATAACTTGTTTCTTTTTCTTTTTACCTTTTGTTGTTTCCGGTTCAGGAGTAACCACTTTGGGTGGGGCAACCACT
>DASWXS010000115.1:0-6182 GCA_036405375.1 Bacteroidia bacterium | reverse complement strand
CACCCGCCATGAAAAGCGGTAACCTTGTTCAGTCCAATACAAATTCCCCGGGTACAACAGATAACGGAATGGCATTAACAATTGTATACTGAAATGCGCAACAAAAAGAATAGAAAGTACTTTCAATGTTAATACAGAAGGCCTATACTCTTTGGTTATTGAAACACGCTGCGAAGATCTGAGTATCGATCTCAACCTTTCTATCAGCGTTATATGGAATTGCTCTGAAAAGAAAATACAGGTAAGCGCTATCATAATGTAAGGAAACATCCCAATATTAAACAGCAGGGAAGTTGCGAGATGAAACACAATCACTAAAAAATATGCAGGTCTTATAAAACGCGGGTTAAATAATAAAAATGGAATAATGAGATCATACAGGCAGCCAAACCAGCTAAAGAAATAAGCAACCCATTCTTTTGTGAGCAGCGATCCTATCACAGGCATTTCGCTATGCGCAGGCAACCATATTCTCAAAGGCTGGGCTTCAACTAACCAATCGTAGTTGATCTTTGCAATTCCAGCAAAAAAGTAAACAATAAATACCTGGAGTTTTATCGCGAATAAAAAATAATTGGGAGCGTGAGTTGCAGCCAGTTCTTTTTTTCTCCATACGTCAAGTGAGAAATAACGGTGTGCCGGAAGAAAAATAAGGATGAATGCGGCTATACTTATAAAATAATAATGATTGAGGTAATTGGTTTTATCGATAAGCTCCACATAGGTGAAGGTCAGAAAAAAGGAAAGTGCCGAAGCGCGGTAAAAAAAACCAAGAGCGATAAATAAAGCGCTCAGCGCCATAATGCCAAACAACACATACATACCGGTTTCGCCCAATGGCTTTACCCATTCGAAACCATAATAAGGAAAGAAAACCTGGGGCTTAACGTACATTTGATACACCCAACCCTTCAACAAAAAACGTATAACAGAAGCCAGCATTAAAACGCCAAAGGCCATTCTGAAAATGGCCAGTGGAGCAAGGTGTGCTGGTTTGAGCAAATATGTTTTTATCCTGTTAATCACCGTCTCCGTCCTGGTAAGTTATAACAATGCCCATTGCAGAGGGCATATCGGTTTTTAATAATACCAACAAACGTTGAATCTCCAGGTATGCCGCATCTACAGTGGTAGCATTGGTTGACACCTGAACTGAAAGTGGTTCCGGTACCAAAGCGAGCTTACCTTTTGCTACAGCAAACTGTGCTTTTATAGCATCGTTCAATGTACCTGAATTATGTTGTGCTTTGAGTGCCACCAAATAATCATCAAGGCCAGAACCATCTGCACCTGAAACCGAACGGCCCAGGTACATGTCCTCAATATTGTTCAGGCATTCTTTAGCGAGATTTACTGAAATTGTATTTACATAATAAGCTTCGCATTTTTCGGGCAACACAGTTCCTAATGACTTTTTCCCAAGCGGAATTCCCAGCTTGGCATTCTTCAACAAGTCAACTTCAAAATCCAGTTGATTCACCAGCAAGCCAAGAGAGCTCCCGATTGATGAACCTGTTGAGGAAACAAATGTGTTCCTGTACGAGCTGTTCCAGGTGCTGATTACTGTATTCAGTTTGTTTTGCATATCTGCTATACAATTGCTGGCATAGGTTACGCGATTGGCAGCATTCGTATGTGTGTCGAACAAAGTAACGATATCTGCATCTGTTCTTCCTTTTCCGTAAAAGAGGAAGTCAAGTGCCGGTAAGCCTTTAGCATCGATATTTGAAGCAGAGGCCAGGTCATAGGTTCCTGAAGAGATGTTTGAATTTATCTGTGTAGTGTCAGCAGGATAGGTATCGAAGCTTGCACGAACGATGACATACTCTGACGGGCCAAATTCATAAGAAGAAATATGCTGGTATTTTACATATGCGCGGATAAATTTCTGGCGAACAACCTGCAGGTTAGTAACGGTCTTATTTTGCGTAAATGCTGTGTACACTAATGCCAGCGAATCGAGAGCTGTTTTCTCTGCCTGGAACTTAGGCAGAATTACATTGTCGGCGTAATTGGTAAGCATTGCTGTTTTATCAAACGCAACCTCTTCCTCCTTTTCTTCTTCTTTGTTTTTCTTTTTGCATTCTGAAAAGCAAAAAGCTATAAAAACCGCTCCAAGAAATAGTATAATTTTTCCTGTTTTCATCTTAAATTCTGCTCAAAAACCACATTCTTTAAACGTGCAAAAGCAGCGGGACCTACCGCTGCTCTTTGCATAAAAATGTTTAACTCCCGGTTACAACTTGCTCGCGTCTAACCCAAAAATAGTTGCCATATCATTGATTGCATTATCCAGGTTGGTAGTTGTAACATTGTAAAAATTTGTTCCAAAATATCCTAATAATGTGTTGATCTGTGCATCTGTAATGGTTTTAGATGAATTGTAACGGAATGCTTTGATGAAACCCACACCTTCCGATAATAAGTGGCTGCGTTTTCCGTCATCAGCAATGTTGGTTTTAGCTTGTTTTACATAGGTAATGAAACGTGCAGCTCCAACTTTTTCCCATGTTTTAATTATAATTTGTTTTTGTTCATCACGCACAGTGTTGTCTTTGTTTGAAATTGCAGCACGCCCTTTAAGAAAAGCATTCATGATAATCACATTAAATGAAGAAGCGTTTGTTGAAGACCCGGTTAGTGAAACGCTAACTGAATTGCAATAGCTACCCCAATTTTTTACACCGGTTGTAACAAGCGGGAAACTGTCAGGAACACCGAAGTATCCGAATGCCTCATCCCATGCACGTTCCTGTGCTGTTGATCCGTTTGTTACAGTAGAGTTGTCATAAGTTCCGATATTTGAAAGAATAATGGTAGCACGTGAATAAAACACTCCACCCATTATTCCCTTTTCTACTAATTCTTTAAATTCAAGCCCGTTTGCATCTACAATATATGCAGATGTACCCGATACAAGTTTACCACCTACTCCGCTTGATGCATTTGGTGTAGTTTGTGTAATTGCTGCAATGCTATCGAAGCTCGCATCAAGATCGGTAGCCAGGTTATATAATGAACTTGTTTGATCCTTTAACTGAATACCACTGGTATTAAGGTTTGCATCCGTAAACTGTGCGTTTGCGTTTGCATACATGTCTTTTAATTTTACTGCGCTTAATACAGGAGTAGCAGTTGTTGTATGAGCTGTTCTGATATAAGTGATCATTTCTCCCAACATAGCAATACGTTTTTTAGAAGAAGCATAATCTACATTGGTAAATTTATTATATGTTGCAGGAACCGTATATGTTGGCGTTGTTGTAGTTGGTGTTGTAGGAGTAGTAGTTTCCGGGGTATCCTTTTTACAGGAAGCCATAAATACGATTGCGGGAATTGCCAGTAAAATTGATTTATTAAAGATCGTTCTCATAAGTTTGTTTAGATTGATTTTAAATTACGCGGCAAAAGTAAGCGCAGAGGCGTAAACGGGATATACCTTAAATAAGGTATTTTTTATAAATACATTGATTTTCAGTGGTTTCAAATCTTTGAGAAGCGGTTCTTCCATTCCCCGTTTACTTCCACTTTTTCCAGGAACATGGTTAAGGGCCTAACCCACAGGTTTTTACCTTCTTCCTGGTACAGGGCTTTATAAATTACTAAAGGTTCCAAAGATTCGGAATGAGTGGCAATTCCCAACACTTCATATTCCTTTCCTTTATAGTGCCTGTATTTTCCGGGAACTATTTCCTCCATGAATTATTTTTTTGAAAGGGGTGCGTTATCTTTATATCTCCAGAGATATTTGCACGCGATAGTACGGTAAGGACTCCATTTAGCTGCAATTTTATGCATATCCGCTTTCAATTGCTTTTTTTCAGAATTCACATTGTACAGTTTTTTGATCGCCGTTTGAATTCCAAGATCATCTTCAGGAAAAACATCTTCGCGACCAAGTGAAAACATTAATATCATTTGCACCGTCCACTTGCCTACTCCTTTTATCTGAACAAGGTGCTCAATAAGATCATCGTCGCTGAGTTTCTTCAGCTTCTTATAATCCAGTCCTTCTTCCAATGCAAACTTTGCAATGTTCTGAATATATCCTGCCTTTTGATAAGAAAGTCCAACCGCTCTCAGTTGATCCGGTTTCATTTTCAGTACCAGTCCAGGTTTTGGATCTTCATCCGGGAATAAAGCAACAAATCTTTTCCAGATCGTATCAGCCGCTTTAACCGATAATTGCTGGCTTACAATCGAACCAAGTAATGATCCGTAAAGATCTGTATCCTTCTTATGATCGAGGGCACCATGTATATCAATGATCCCTTTTAACTTCTTGTCTTTATTGAGATGAAGTAATATATCTGCTTTTACCTTGGGCATTACTGCTTAACAAATTTAATTGTTTTAATATGTCCTTCAGTAATAGTGCTTAATTCCACAAAATACATTCCTTCTACAAGTTCACTTACCTGGATCTTATTTGAGTGCGCGTTAATTGGTCCTGAAGCAAGTGTTTTCCCGGTAATATCTATAAGGTTATAACGAAGCGCTTTATCTGACGGCGCACTTATCATGATCTCTTCAAAAGCCGGGTTAGGGAACAAATGAATAGATGATGCCAATACTTCCTTCTCATCCAGGCCTACCAGGTTAACATCTTTTGTAACAGTGCCTTTATTCAGGATCCAGTTATTAGGGTCAGTTGTAACATTAGTAACAGTTCCTCCTACAGTAAAGCTGTAATTTTCTATAGCCTGGCTTTGATCGAGCTTGATAATTGTATCGCCAATAGATCGCGTAAGTTTATATTCCAATGGTGTAATAAATAATGGAGTTACTCCAGACATCGAAACAGTCTCCGTATTCTTTAATATAAATGTATTTCCAACCTGGTTCCATCGTACTGTAAAGGTTGGATATCCTTCGCCAAAAATCCATTGGTCAAAAAACTGGTCAAGATCCAAACTTGTTGTAGTTTCTGCAACTGATTGGAAGTCGTTGATAGAAGCAGTTCCATTCTGAAACTGGTTTTGGTAATTCTTTAAAACGGTGAAAAATAAATTGTCGTTATTAATAACGAAACGCAGGCTATGCACAATAGCACATCCCTTATCATACGACAAACGTGAGCTGAAGATCCTGTTAATATCCGTTGTGTCCGGGTTGTAAACGCTTCCACCATTCTGGCTCATTACGCTGGTATGAACCTGCGACATATTAGCCGGTGCATTAGCCGGGTCGAAATGTTCCAATGCAAGGTGCTCAGAATAAGATGCAAATCCTTCATTTACCCAAATGTCGTTCCATGTGCGGCAGGTAACATTATCGCCCCACCATTGATGACCCAATTCATGTGCTATCAAACTAAAATCAAAAAAGCCCAGTGAAGTCATGGTTTGGTGTTCCATACCTCCGCTGAAAGGTGCCATTGCGTGCCCGTACTTTTGATCCCAGAATGGATACAGGCCATAGATATCAGAGAAGTATTCGATCAGGTCTGCCGTTTGGTCTATTACACTTTGAAAATTAGTAAGTGTTGCAGGATTATCATAAACATAATTCTGGATAAGAACTGAATCAGTAATACCTGCCGGGTGTGCATATATGCTGTAATCTACATACTTTGCCACAGCAATGGAGATAAGATAATAATCGATGGTATGAATATTATGCCATTCGTATCTTTTTTTATCACCAATAGTTGTTACATTTTTCAGGATACCATTGGAGCCTGCTTTGTTGGTAGAATCGGTGGTAACATATACATAAGACGAGTCGGATTTGTCCTGCAGCTGTTGCTTGCAAGGCCACCATTCGTGTGCTGCATATGGTTCGCTTAATGTCCAGGTAACCTGGTTGCCCCATGAACCTGAAGTTCCATTGCTCATACCTGCATCAGATCCTGATGGAGGTGTTCCGTGATAATAAATAGTAGCGTCAATAATATCGTTTTGATTCAGGGTGGAAGGCAAGGTATACGTTACAGCATCGCCCGCACGGGCCGGAGTAAGTAAATCACCATTGATACGTGCAGAATCAATAACCATTGTGCTATATAACTCAAGTGCGTATACATTCAATGTTGGAGCTACTACTTTCGAAATGGTGCGCACGTTACCACTGATATTTTTATTAATGCGTTCTACATTAATATCCAGGTGATTGAATTTCACATCGTATTTGTTTTCCAATGCGACATGGCTTTGCGGTACACTTTGTACATGTGCAGACTG
>DASWXS010000114.1:0-2596 GCA_036405375.1 Bacteroidia bacterium | reverse complement strand
GGGTGAATCTCAGGAGGCTCAGTACAGAAGGTCAAAAAACCTCGCAAAACCCTGATCAAAAACAATACAGGCTTCTTCAGCCGAGCATTCCGTTTGGTATAGGATTTAAAGTGAACATTGCTAAAAGCATGGGGCTCGGTTTTGAGTGGGGACCGAGAAAAACATTTACCGATTACATTGATGACGTAAGCAACAAATATGTAGATCCTGTGATACTTTCAGCGGAAAAAGGTGCAACAGCAGCCACGATGAGTAACCGCAGCGAGAACCCGGAAACCTATTTAAACAATACCGGTAAACTAAGAGGGAATCCAAACACCAAAGACTGGTATTTCTTTTATGGTGTTACACTTAGCATTAAGCTCAAGCAAAAACCAAAAGAATGCCGTGGCAGGTAATCTTACTCAAGTATCCTGTTTTCTCCTGCTTTAAAATCAAAACTATATAAATAAGTACCACTTTTGGGATCGTGTATTACACTATATCCTGATTTTTTTAAAGGTTGCTCCAGGCAGATCGTGAATCCTTTTATTTCATTTTGTCCTGTATTTTCAATTCTTACACGTCCATCAGCCATAATTTTCATTTTTACCTTTTCCAGGGCCTGCCTGTAGTCCATGTATTCACCAATGGTTGTTGCATAGATCAGCTTATTCTTATGGAACCACGCCAATCTCCCCAGGAATGCATCGAACTTCGGATTCACAACATATTTACCGTCTTCTGTTTTGTTATAATATGTGGTTACCGAATCCACCCTCGCCGGATACATATGACCAATAACTGTTTCACGATTCTGTGCAAGATCAAATAATACAGTTGAATCAAAATAGTAATCCCAAAGATTCTCCTCTTTATAATCCATCATAATATGTGATGGCCAGGACACTACATTTTCGCCACTTCGTTTGTTTTTCCAATATACCGGTGTAGGAAAATTATCTCCATAGCCAATATATGGATTCTTCATTTTATTCGAAAAATTATAGGATCCAAACAACAAGCTGTCTTCATTATAGCAGTTCCAGAAATATTTCACTCCGTATTTATTCCAAAGGTCAAGCGAATAATTAGGCGATCCGGGAACAAGACCATCGCAAACCAGGTCTTCACGGTTATCACCTTTACCATTATCATATCCATGATCGATCCATACCTTTGATCCGAATTTTTCTTTTAGTGCGGATAATGCTTCTTCCATATACTCCCGTTTCGTAGTTTTATAATCAGGAGTATGAAACGCGATCTCGTATCCATTCTTATATAAATCAGTAATAAACTGCTGATACGCTTTATTGCTTTTCCAGCAGCACATTTCAGAAGTAAAGGCACCATTAAACTCCCTGTTATTTGTTTTATCCGGATTGTGATAAAAAATACTTTTAGTAACAGGTATTTTATATTTAGCGAAACCACCGATAGCTTTTGTGGTTGAAGTAATATCACTGCTTCCAAAATAAACCGCGTAGTTTGTTAAGAGGTCGGTATAATCTGCATGCTCGGTAATTATAAACGCCGACTTATATCCATATGGTTGCTGCATAAATACAGGAACTCCAAGAACATTGCTCCCGACAAAAAGATTTATTTCGTAAGAGTTTTCATCTCCCGCTTGCAACATGTTCGCCGAAACATCAGTCTTCACTCCCTTCCGATTATCTGAACGAAGCGGGAACTGCATCAGCGAATGGTCGAAGGCATAGTCGAAATTGAAAGCAATCAATTTTTTTTTCGTGTTCAATTGTGTGGAAGAAAGTGATGAGTTTCTGTAGGAAATAAGACTGCGATCGCCTTTTCCTATACTAAATCCTTCCTTGTCGAGCCAATATTCCTGCTGAAAATCGGCTGTATCCACAACTGTGTTTTTTCTATAAACTTTGTCGACATTTTCTTTATATGTACAGACAAGACTTTGTCGTTTAACAGCACCTTCTTTTATGCTTTTAAGGATTAAGGAAATATCCAGGCCTGGTGTATTTTTACTACAGTTTATTTCAAACTTCACATTGGTTACACCGGTTGAGCAGGTAATAACTATACAAGAGTCATTCTTTTTCTCTGCCAAAAACTGTTGCGCGGAAGACTGTTCTATCTTACCATCCTTTTTAATTATCTCTTCATAGAAAATAAGCGGGGAAGTTAACGGAACATTATTTTTATCTCCTATGCAGAAGGCTTTACTCTTTTTATCATACACTACAGAATAAAAATTTCCTTTAAACAATACATCGGAATAATTTTCTACCGGCGTAAAAGTAACATCCGGTGTGTAGGAAGGCATTTCCTGTTCTGCTATTTTTACATAAAAATCATCAGCGAGTGTTTTCCCTTTCCCGGTGGTATTCCATAAAAAAGTTGAGATTTCGTTTTTGTAATCAGACATTAATGATCGTGCGATTACAAATGTGTCTGTAAAAAAAGTCCAGGCCTTATTTTTACTAATCTTTTGTTTCAGCTCAATTGTATTCCAATATAACGAGGAATCGCCTTGTATTACCTGTACAGCCAGCGTTCCGGTATTCTCCATGTCTTCTGCATATACCCAACCTTCCAGGATCAATTTAATATTTTTTTTATAGAATGCAGGTTGAACAGG
>DASWXS010000113.1:0-2515 GCA_036405375.1 Bacteroidia bacterium | reverse complement strand
TAGTACATGCAGACTTACCATAAGCAAAAGCCTGGATTTTCAATAACAACATCAAACGAACAATCTCCGAAGGAACCTCTTCTCCCATACCACAGGCATGAGACATTACCAGGTTTTCCTGTAATTTTTCAATCTCATTATCCGGTATGATCACATTGCATAATGAACCAAATCCTGTATTGATACCATAAATAGGATCTTTATGCTTTTTAATCTTTTTATCAAGATAATCTCTGCATTTTTTTACTTCCTTAACAGCATTGTCAGACAGCTTTAATTTATCATTCTTTTCAATGATATTCTTAATATCCGCTAATGTCAGTTTTTTCTTTGGATCTATTGAATACATATAGTGTTTATAGTTTATTATGTTCATTGGTTTATTAGGTTTATATAATGAACTCAATAAACCTGATAAACCATTTACCAAATTCTAGTCAAACGAAATTCCCATTTGTCCGTCACCACTCATAAAATTCTGCGCGCTATCCTTACTTATTTTTTCCATTGCTCTGCGGTGCAGTTCCATAGGTGATAAGCCCGTTTCATTTTCTTCCTGGTCAAGGAAGGCAGCAGCTTCTTTTATTTCCTGGGGTATACGAAGACTGATGTCTTTCACTTTATAAGAAGTAAGTTTTTTACCCTTAGCTTTCATTTGCACCATTGGGGCAAATTCTACCATATTGATTGCTTCATCCGGGATCTCCTTATCTTTTTCTTTGCCAAACTTGATCTCAACAACCGGGTTAATCTGTGCGGTGATCAGCTCAATACGGGATGCTTCATGCTCTGTGATGATATTTGTTTTGGTAGAGATATTCTCCGGGTTAAAACGTTTCGTGAAATATGCTTTGCTTTCTCCATCGAAATAGATCACAGATAAAGTCTGAGTAGGGAAATACTTCTCAATGAAAACAATATCATCATCAAAGTGATTCAACAGATCAAAGGTATACAGTTTGTATCCGCCTTTGCTGGTAATAGCCAGGATTTTATCATCGCCGGCAAACTGTCCTAAATAAGTTCCGCGCTCATCTTTATTCAAACGATGTGTTGCATCATCGAACCAGTAATCTTCAGCGCCTAAAGTAGATTTACCTTTTGAAGTAAGAATCACTTTTTTCACCGCATATTTGGTAACAATGTTTCCTGTTGCTCCACGTCCTTTTACTTCCATATCAGCGAAGTTCACATCGATCTCAAATTTACGAAGCCCGGAAACCGGTTTAAGGATTACCTGTACTTTTTCAGCTTCCCCGTTCGGGTTCACAGTGAACCAATGAACGGTTGAGTTTGCGGTTCCTTTAGTAAGGTCGTATTCTTTATCGCGGGTAACACCTGTTACATTAAAACGTTTCATAAAGGTAACTCCTTTAGGACCGTCGCTGTAAATCATATTATAAGTAGTACGCTCGTCATTCTTTTTAAATACAGCAATATGAACGATGTCTTTTCCAACAAACACTTTGTCTGCGATCTTAAACACCTTCATCTTGCCATCCTTTGTAAATGCGATAATGTCATCAATATCACTACAGTCACAAACGAACTCGTCTTTCTTCAACCCTTTACCAGCAAAACCTTCAGCACGATTCACGTATAGTTTTTCGTTAGCAAGAACTACTTCAGTTGCAACAATTGTTTCCAACTGCTTGGTTTCTGTTTTACGTTCTTTACCTGCACCGTATTTTTTCTTCAGGTTTTTGAAATACTCGATTGCGTATTCAGTTAAATGCTCTAAGTGATGTTTAACCTGTGCGATCTTCTCATCTAATTCCTTCATATGCGCTTCAGCTTTGATGCTGTCAAAACGCGTGATACGGATCATGGGGATCTGTGTTAACTTATGAAGATCTTCGTCACTGATTGCACGGATCAGCTTCTTTTTGAACGGAGCAAACCGCTCGTATAAGTATTCGTATAATGTTTCTTTGCTGCTGTACTTTTTGAAATCAATGTACATTTCTTCTTTAATGAAGATCTTCTCCAAAGATGAGAAATGCCATTTTTCTTCCAGCTCATGTTTCTCGATCTCTAACTCCCGGCGAAGTAGCTCAAGAGTATTGGCAGTATTAATTTTTAATATCTCTGATACACCAACAAATTTTGGTTTCTCATCTTCAATAACACAAGAGTTCGGAGAGATGCTCATCTCACAATTAGAGAAGGCATATAAGGCATCAATTGTTTTATCCGGAGAAATGCCCGGTTGAAGGTGGATCAGGATCTCTACATTTTCTGCTGTATTATCTTCCACCTTTTTAACCTTGATTTTTCCTTTTTCGTTTGCAGCAAGGATAGAATCGATCAATGAACTGGTTGTTGTACCAAAAGGAATTTCAGTAATCACCAATGTTTTTGGATTCAATTCTTTGATACGTGCACGAACTTTAATTTTTCCACCACGCAAACCATCTTTGTAATCAGCAAAATCTGCTATACCGCCAGTAGGGAAATCAGGATAGATAGAAACTTTTTTTCCTTTTAATACCTGGATAGAGGCATCGATCAATTC
>DASWXS010000112.1:0-2917 GCA_036405375.1 Bacteroidia bacterium | reverse complement strand
GGCGTTGGAACAGGTTTGTGGGATCCGCAAAAATACCTGGCTTTTTATGTTTGCCGCCAGCTCGACTTTGAAGGCGCGGCAGCCTACACTTTTTTACCCGGCTGGCTTGGAGCTGGTAACCCGGCCGATGCGGTTGTTACCTTGCATAACTATGTAGGTTCTATTGGAACAAGCACTCCTTATACTTCGCGTGTATTGACGCACGAAGTTGGTCACTGGTTAGGACTCGATCATGTTTGGGGAGGTACAAATGATCCCGGTGTTGCCTGTGGTGATGATGGAGTAGGAGATACCCCAATTACAAAGGGATGGAGCTCATGTAATCTTACTAATAACCGGATCTGTACTCCCGGTGTTGTAGAGAATGTACAAAATTATATGGAGTACTCGTACTGTGATCGCATGTTTACCATTGGGCAAAAAAACCTGATGCGTGGTATCATAGCTTCGGGAGGTGATGCAGGAAGGGACATTCTTGTGAGCGCTTCTAATTTAATTGCTACAGGTGTTACAAATCCTATGGTGTGTGCCCCTATAGCAGATTTTACCACTGTAAGTAATAAGTTCAATTTTTGTACCGGGCAAAACATTCAGTTGAGAGACAACACACCCAATGCGCATCCTACCAGCTGGAGCTGGAGTTTCCCTGGTGCCGATGTTACAAGCTCAACTGATTCGATGCCAATAATCACCTATTCAACGCCTGGTTTATATGCCATTTCTTACACAGCAACCAATACTGCGGGTTCTTCAAATATTACTAAAACGCAATACCTGAATATTGTAACCGGAACAGCTGATTATTCTGTAGCCTTTCTGGAAGGCTTTGAAACTTCCGTGATTCCGGGAGCTGACTGGACAACAGGAAATAGTGTCGATGGCAACACATGGATTCATACAAATACTACGGGAGCAACAGGCACAAATTCGGCCTGGATCAATAACTATACAAATTCAAACGGAGAGCTTGAAGTTTTGTACTCCCCAAGTTTCGACCTTAGCGCTATTAATACCAGTGCACCTCCTGTAGCTTTTACCTTTAAACTTGCTTATCAACGATTAAATGCTTCTGCCAGCGAAAAATTGCAGGTGTATTCTTCCATCAACTGCGGACAAACCTGGTTACAACGTTACCAAAAAACAGGTAGTTTACTGTCAACTGTTGCAGGTACTAATTCAAATGCGTTTGTCCCTACTTCACCAGGTGACTGGAGAACTGAAACGGTTTCTATTGGTGTTATCAATACGCAGAGCAATGTGTTTTTCAAATTTGTATTTACACCGGATGCAAATGGAAACAGGAATAACATTTATATTGACGACATAAATATTGCACAAAATACAGTCGGCTTGAATGAGTTAGCAGAAGGAAACCTGAACCTGCAATTAATGCCGAATCCTTCTAAAGAACAAACAGCAATTAATTTCGACCTGGAGAAAGGAAGTAATGTTGCTGTGAAAATTATTGATGTATTAGGTAAAACTATTTATTCAGATGTTCATGTTTATGGTGCAGGTAACCAAAGCATTGCTATTGATAATACAAACCGTGAGGCGGGTGTTTACCTGGTAATGATCATCATTAACGGAAACACTTACACGCGTAAAATGATCATTGAATAATTCAGATTTAAATTATTAATTTCACGTTCGATTAAAAAGTACATATGCAAAAAAGAGTATTGATAACAGGTGCAGCCGGATTTTTAGGTTCTCACCTTTGCGACAGATTTATTAAGGAAGGATGTCATGTTATTGGAATGGATAACCTGATAACAGGTGACCTGAAAAACATTGAACACCTCTTTAAATTACCACAGTTTGAATTCTATCACCACGATGTAAGTAAGTTTATTCACGTGCCGGGACAGATTGATTATATATTACATTTTGCATCTCCGGCTAGTCCTATCGATTATTTAAAAATTCCGATCCAGACATTAAAAGTATCCTCATTAGGTACACACAATGTATTGGGACTAGCACGTGTAAAAAATGCAAGAGTGCTGGTTGCTTCTACCAGTGAAGTGTATGGTGATCCGCATGTGCATCCGCAGACCGAAGAATACTGGGGTAATGTAAACCCTGTTGGACCACGTGGTTGTTATGATGAAGCAAAGCGTTTCATGGAAGCAATTACTATGGCTTACCATGATACACATGGATTGGAAACACGTATAATCCGCATCTTCAATACTTACGGACCCCGTATGCGACTGAACGACGGGCGTGTATTGCCTGCTTTCATTGGACAGGCTTTGCGTGGAGAAGATCTTACTATGTTCGGAGATGGAAGTCAGACACGCAGTTTCTGCTATGTGGACGATCTCGTTGAAGGTATTTACCGTTTGTTGTTGAGTGATTATCATATGCCGGTTAATATTGGTAACCCAAGTGAGATCACGATCAAAGAATTCGGCGAAGAGATTTTGAAGCTTACAGGTGCAAACCAAAAACTAATTTCATTGCCTTTGCCAAAAGACGATCCTAAGCAACGCAGACCGGATATCACCAAAGCAAAAGAAATATTAGGTTGGGAGCCTAAAGTTGCTAGGGCCGAAGGTTTAAAAATTACTTATGAATATTTCAAGTCCTTATCGAAAGATGAACTGAACAAAACAGAGCATCGCAACCTGGAGGTATTGAATAAGTGATCAGGCATTACAACATTACTGTGAAGGGTAGGGTACAGGGCGTATCCTATCGTTTCTCCGCACATGCACAGGCGCT
Organism: Bacteroidia bacterium; assembly: GCA_036405375.1. Classification (GTDB taxonomy): domain Bacteria; phylum Bacteroidota; class Bacteroidia; order B-17B0; family Aurantibacillaceae; genus JADJDM01. The sequence continues at coordinate 187 of DASWXS010000112.1, read as the reverse complement.
AAAATTACACCTGACCGGTTTGGTGAAGAATCTTCCCAATGGTGATGTGTATATTGAAGCAGAAGGCAAAGAAGACAATATCAATAAACTTATTGAATGGTGTTATGTTGGTCCGCCACTGGCAAAAGTTACGGAAGTAAGTGCCGTGGAAGGGGAGGTTAAGGGGTATCGGAATTTTGAGTTGAAA
>DASWXS010000111.1:0-8151 GCA_036405375.1 Bacteroidia bacterium | reverse complement strand
TAAGCGCTTCGGTAGCCTGTAAAGTAATAGCATCCGCAATTTCCTTTTCTGTTCCGAAATTAAGTGCAAGTGATTTTAAACGTGGAAACTGGTTCAGGATATCTGCGAATACATCATTAAAATTAAGCGTGGAAAGGAATTTGATCTCGTTAACCAACACCGGTAGAAAAAGTGAGGACAGGAACACAACACCGGCAATGGCAGTAAGAATAGTCATAAGAGATACAACAGTAAGAGGCAGGTGAAATTTACCTATCTTAATTTTCGAATAGATCTTTACCAGTGGCTTGCAAAGCAAAGTAAGAATGGAAGCGATCAGGAGATATATCACCACTTTTGTAAATATCCACACAAAACCAATGATGGCAAGAACCGATAAAACAGGGATGATGTATGATTTAAATTTCACTTCTCAAATTTAAGGTAAATTTAGTAATTATGAACACACCCGGATTTAAAACCACAAAAGTTTAACCCTTCGTGCAAACTGTTTATTTTGTACTTTTGAAGGATGAACAATACACCTTCATTACGTACTGTAAATGTTACCCGTTACATTGCACCTTTGCGTGAAGGAGGTTCATTACCTGCATTGGCCGAAGCTGATGACGATTTTAAATACGTATTGAAATTCCGGGGCAATGGTCACGGCCCAAAAGCCCTGATAGCTGAGCTGATAGGTGGTGAACTTGCACGTTGCCTCGGGCTTCGTATTCCGGAGCTTGTGTTTGCAAACCTCGACGAGGCTTTTGGAAGAACTGAAGCTGATGAGGAGATCCAGGACCTGTTGCAAGGTAGCCAGGGCTTGAATCTTGCACTTCATTTTTTGTCAGGAGCTATTACTTTTGATCCGGTTGTAACCAAAGTAGAACCAAAAATGGCTTCACAGATCGTGTGGCTGGATGCTTTTATCACCAATGTAGACAGAACTTTCAGGAATACAAATATGCTGATGTGGAACAAACAACTCTGGCTGATTGATCACGGGGCGAGCTTGTACTTTCACCACTCATGGACCACCTGGGAAACACATGCAAAAAGTCCGTTCACATTGATAAAAGATCATGTGTTATTACCACAGGCTGCTTTACTGGATGAAGTGAATGCTGAATTCAGAAATGCATTGAGCGAAGAAAAAATTAAAGCCATTGTCAACCTTATCCCTGATGAATGGCTGAAATGGGAAGGCATGGATGAGAGCCCGGAGCAGATCAGAAAAGTATATGAGCAGTTTTTACTGATACGACTAACCAATTCGGACATTTTTGTAAAAGAAGCAAACAATGCAAGAGCAGCACTTATATGAATATGCGATAATACGTGTACTACCTGTTGTAGAACGGGAAGAGTTCCTCAATGTTGGGATCATTCTCTTCTGCAAAAAAGCGAAATTCATAAAAGTACTTTATGCAATTAATGAAGAAAAACTTCGATGCTTCTCTAAAGACCTGGATATTGACCAGGTAAAATCTAATCTCGAATCGTTTGAAAAAATTGCGGTGGGAACCAAAAATTGCGGGCCAATTGCAAATATGGAAATTCCTGAACGATTCAGGTGGCTCACTGCTGTGAGAAGTTCTGCAATACAAACATCGAGACCGCATCCCGGAATGAGCCCCGACCTGGAGCAAACAGTAAAGAGGTTGTTTGAGGAATTGGTTCTGTAAAATAATTAGTGTCAGGTCGAGCGTAGTCGAGACCGACGCGATAAAATTTCTTTAATGGTCTCGACTACGCTCGACCTGACATTGCATACTGGCAAAATAATCTGTATGGCAACAACTTACATTTTCACGAATTGATCTTTTAAAAACGTAACTGCCGCTTCTCTTTCATTCGGAATAATACCATCCAGGATCGCATCTTTCAACGCATTTTTAAGGTCTCCTACTTTTTTACATGGCTGTAAATTGAACATGCTCATGATCTCTTCTCCACTTACCGGTGGTTGCCAGTTACGGATCTTGTCTTTTTCTTCGAGCTCTTTCATTTTCTGACGAACGATCTCAAAGTTGTGCATATAGCGTTTTACCTTATTCGGATTTTTAGTGGTAATATCAGCTTCACACAAGGTCATCAGATCATCCAGGTCCTCACCCGCTTCAAACATAACACGACGCACTGCACTATCGGTGATCTCCGTTTTAGCCAAAACAATCGGGCGCAAATGAAGCAATACCAGTTTTTGTACGTACTTCATCTTTTCATTCAATGGCAGTTTTAAATTCGCGAAAATCTTTGGCACCATACGCGCGCCTTTATCTTCATGCCCGTGGAAGGTCCAGCCATGATCGGGTTCATACCGTTTGGTTGCAGGCTTGGCAATATCATGTAAAATAGCTGCCCAGCGCAACCATAAGTCTTTACTGTTACGCGCAGTATTATCCAACACCTCCAGTGTGTGGTAAAAATTATCCTTATGCGATCTTCCGTTTATTGTTTCCACTCCATACAATTTCACCATCTCCGGAAAAATAAGATGAAGCAATCCTGAATCAAATAGTAATTTAAATCCTACAGAAGGCACAGGAGCAAGAATGATTTTATTCAACTCATCAGTAATACGTTCTTTGGAAACAATGGAGATACGTTCTTTGTTTTCTGAAATGGCTTTTAATGAATGTTCTTCAATAGTAAAACCTAACTGTGCAGCAAAACGAATAGCGCGCATCATTCGCAAAGGATCATCGCTGTATGTGATCCCCGGTTCCAAAGGTGTACGGATGATCTTATGCTCCATGTCTTTCATCCCACCAAACGGATCAAGCAGCTCTCCGAAGCGGCCTTTATTCAATCCGATTGCCAGTGCATTAATGGTAAAATCTCTTCGGTTCTGATCATCTTCCAGGCTGCCATCTTCTACAATGGGTTTGCGGGAATTGCGGTTGTAGGATTCTTTTCTTGCTCCAACAAATTCTATTTCCAGGTCCTCTGTTTTTACCTGCGCTGTTCCGAAGTTCTTAAAAACAGAAAGATGTGCATGTTCACCCAGTCTCCGGTGAACTAAAGTTGCCAGCTCAATTCCCTTTCCAATGGTAACAATATCAATATCCTTGCTATTTCTTTTAAGAAAGATGTCACGTACAAATCCACCAATTACAAATGCCTGAACGCCCAATTCATCCGCGCAATCGGCTATCAGTTTAAACACAGGATCTTTTAAATGCTCATTCACGGCGCAAAGGTAAATAAAAAAGGCTGTCCTTTTGAGACAGCCTTTCTATGTATATCGGAAAAAATTAAGCCATTACTTTAGCTGCAAGTTTTTTCTTTAAATTCTCATCTAACGCATTTAAGAAATCTTCGGTGTTCAGGTAATGTTTACCCAATTCCACTTTGTTTCCGTGAACGCAAACAGCTAAGTCTTTTGTCATTTTACCACTTTCAATGGTCTCCACACAAACTTGTTCCAGTGCGTGACAGAAATTGATCAATTCCTGGTTTCCATCTAATTTACCACGGAACTCCAAACCTCTTGTCCATGCGTAAATAGAAGCAACCGGATTAGTAGAAGTTGGTTTACCAGCCTGGTGATCGCGGTAGTGACGTGTTACTGTACCGTGGGCAGCTTCTGCTTCCATTGTTTTTCCATCAGGAGTAATTAAAACAGATGTCATTAATCCTAATGAACCAAAACCTTGCGCAACGCTGTCAGACTGAACGTCTCCATCGTAGTTTTTACAAGCCCAGATAAAGTTACCGTTCCATTTTAACGCAGAAGCAACCATATCATCGATCAAACGATGTTCGTAAACGATACCTGCTTCAGCAAATTTCGCTTTGAATTCTTTTTGGTAGATCTCCTCGAAAATATCTTTGAAGAAACCATCATATTTTTTAAGAATGGTGTTTTTTGTAGAAAGGTACAAAGGCCATTTTTTTGCCAAGGCCAAATTGAAACAAGAGTGAGCAAAACCACGGATAGACTCTTCTGTATTATACATGGTTAATGCAACACCATTGTCTTTGTAGTTATACACTTCATGTGTAACAGGAGCTGAACCATCTTCAGGAGTGAAGGTCATGGTTAATTTTCCTTTTCCTTTTACAACCATATCCGTAGCACGGTATTGATCACCAAAAGCGTGACGACCAACAATAATTGGCGCAGTCCAGTTAGTAACCAAGCGAGGAACATTTTTACAAACGATTGGCTCACGGAAAACAGTTCCATCCAGGATATTACGTATAGTTCCGTTTGGTGATTTCCACATTTGTTTAAGGTTGAACTCCTTCACACGCGCCTCATCCGGGGTGATAGTAGCACATTTGATACCTACTCCGTATTTCTTTATCGCTTCAGCAGCATCAATGGTAACCTGGTCATTTGTAGCATCGCGGTGCTCCATACCAAGGTCATAATATTTAATATCCACGTCCAGGTAAGGAACGATTAATTTGTCCTTAATGAATTTCCAGATGATACGGGTCATCTCATCTCCATCCAGCTCTACCACCGGATTTGCTACTTTAATTTTGCTCATGATATTATAAAGAATTGATTTGTTAATTCGAATTCCAAATATATATTTTTTGGGGAAATTACCGCAGAAAAAAGCCAATTATTTACCAAAATATTTGGGGCTTACCCCATAGCTTTTCTTAAACTGGCGACTAAAGGCGGAAATATCAGTATAAGCACACATTTCGGCAATTTCGGTCCAGCTCAGACCAAGCTCTTTTTGCAGCTCCACCGCCTTTTGCATCTTATAGGATGTTATATATTCGTGCGGACTACAGGCATAAAACAATTTGAAGAAATAGAAAAACCGGGATTCGCACAGTGCAATATGGGATGAAATATCTTTTATGGAAACCGACTTGTCCCAGTTTTGATGAATGAATTTTTTTGCCACTTCCATTTTTTCATGCATTTCTTTTTGTGTTGAGTATTTAGCCACAATACCTTCCAGGTCAACAAATAATTTGTCGTTTAAATAGTGATAAGCATCATATACTGCTATTTCATTCTCCATCTATCAAGTATTAAAACCAGTGAACCAAACAAAACTACTGTACACGTAATAAGCAGGATTGTACAAGTCAAAGATGCGTACAAATAAGAAACTTTGTAACAAAAAAGGTATGGGCGGTTTTAAATTACATATAATCATTTGTTTGCTGGCATTTAACGGAATCATCCTGAAAGCACAGGAAAATCAAGGTAAAAACAAAACTGTTTTTGGCAAAATTACCGATGAACAAACACTGTTGCCGCTCAGCGATGTAATTGTGCAACTCATCCATCAAAAAGATTCTTCATTAGCAAAAACTGAATTCACCGATGAAAAAGGCGAATTTGTTTTTATGAATATTGATAGCGGAAATTATTTCATACAAACTACCTTGTTGAATTATCCCAAATACAGCGGGACAGCTTTTTTAGTTTCCGAAAATATTGCTGTGCCAACCATACAGTTAAATAAAAGTGGTATCAACTTAAATGAAGTAGTTATTGAAAACAAGAAACCGTTTATTGAACATGAGCATGGTAAGGTAATAATGAATGTAGAAAACAGCATTAATGCTACGGGATCTTCTGCATTTGAATTGCTCGAAAAATCACCGGGTGTTACTGTGAATTCAACAGATAATATTGCTTACAAAGGCAGGCAGGGAATTATGGTACAAATAGACGGTAAGCCAACACCAATGACAGGGACAGACCTTGCTAATTACCTGCGTGGGATCCCTTCTTCGGCCATTGACAAGATCGAATTCATTGCCAATCCTTCTGCAAAATATGACGCAGCAGGTAGCAGTATCATCAATATCAAACTAAAAAAAGATAAACGTTTAGGTACCAATGGAAGCATTACAGCTGGTTATGGACAAGGTATCTATCCCAAAACAAACGATGGTATTAACCTCAATCATCGCGGAAAGAAAGTAAATGTGTTTGGTAGTTATAATTACGCTTATCGTAAAGGATTCAATCACCTGGTACTCGATCGTGATTTTTATAATGCCGATACTATGACGGGATCATATGTACAGGATAATTATCTTTTATTTCCTTTCCGTAATCACATTGCCCGTGCCGGGGCTGATTTTTATATTAATCCAAAAAACACTTTGGGAGTCGTTGTAAATGGCGTAAGCAATAAATTTAACCCGACCGGTGAAAACGTTTCCGATGTATATGATCATAAGAATCAGAAGGTATCCAGTTTCCGCACTTCCAACCGCTCACAGGACAATTGGTACAACTATTCGGCAAACCTCAACTATAAACACATTTTCGATTCAACAGGAACAGAACTTACTACCGACCTTGATTACGCACATTTCGGGAATAACACCCAGCAGAAATTCACCACGCGATATTATAACCTGGCAGGCGATGAGTTCAAACCATTTTACCTGCTTTATGGTGATATACACGGTGGATTGGATATTTATTCTGTAAAAAGCGACCTGGTTAAACCGCTGAAAAATGATGCTCGAATTGAAACAGGAATAAAATCAAGCTACGTTATTGCTGATAATAATCTTGCATTTTACGATCAAAGCAATGGGCTGAATAGTTATGATTCAACAAAAAGTAATCACTTTATTTACCAGGAAAATATAAACGCTGCTTATTTCACATTTACAAAAGACATTGGAAAATGGAGTACTCAACTGGGATTGCGTTGCGAGCACACACATGTAACCGGCGAACAGGTTGTATACAATACACGTTTCGACACTAATTATGTACAGTTGTTCCCTAGTGGCTTTCTTGGGTATAAGATCAATGAAAAGAACGGACTCGAGCTTACTTATAGCAGAAGGATCAACCGCCCGGGCTACGACCAGCTCAATCCATTCAAATTCTTCCTTGATCCAAGTACTTACAAAGAAGGCAACCCTTACCTGAAACCACAAACAACACACGCCATTGAGTTCAGTCATGTATACAAACAAAAAATTTATACTACCTTCGGGTTTGGACGTACGATCAACAATATTACAGAAGTGCTCGCCCCTTCTCCAACGGTTTTAAATACAACCGTGCAAACCAATATCAATCTTGGGAAAGTAGATGTGTACTCGTTTGTACTTTCTATGCCACTGGAAATAAAAAAATGGTGGAACATGAATTCGGATCTTAATATCTACTATGCATCTTACAGTGGCAACGTTGCAAACACACCTATAAAAAATGTAGGAAGGCCAACTTTTAATTTCAATTGGGTTAATAATTTCGCCATTAATAAAACAACCTCAGCAGAATTAAGTGGTAATTACAGGGCACGTGAGATTTATGCTTACGATAATATAAACCCGATCTGGTTTATTTCTGTCGGGTTCCAGAAAAAACTCTGGGACAACAAAGCTGTTGTAAAATTCAATTTCACAGATATTGCTTTTACCAATAAAACCACAGCGAATGTAAAATTCTCGAATTATACTGAACGCTTTGTTGTAACAAGAGACACCAGGGTTGCCACACTTTCGTTCACTTATAAATTTGGTAACAGTAACGTAAGTCCAAACAGGAGAAGGGCAAGCGGTGCAGACGATGTTAAACAACGTGCAGGTGGTAGTGTTGGGTAAATAACAACTCTAATTTGTTACTTTTCAGCATATTGAAACACATAGAATAGTCTTTGATTCTATTTATTATCTTTGCAGGAATTATTTTATACTATGAAATTCCATAAAGAAGGTATTGCCAGTTTAGTTCTGACACTTGTATTCAGCGCTATCATCATTTTTATCGCTCACTTTTTCTTCCCTCAATATTTTATAGCACATCTGTTTGCGTATGCATTAAGCGGTTTTTTGCTGATCACCATCCTCCAGTTCTTCCGCCATCCACGCCGTGTATTTACAAAAGGAGAAAACCTGATTATTGCCCCGGCTGATGGAAAAGTTGTAGTTATTGAAGAAACAGAAGAAGGAGAGTATTTTAAAGACAAACGCCTGCAGGTTTCTATTTTCATGTCTCCTATCAATGTGCATGTTAACCGCTATCCCATTGATGGAATTGTAAAATTCTTCAAATATCATCCGGGTAAATTTTTAGCTGCATGGGAGCCAAAATCGAGTACGGAAAACGAACGCACCACAGTTGTTGTTGAGCACAAGAATGGGAAGCAGATTCTTTTCAGGCAAATTGCCGGGGCACTTGCCCGCCGTATTGTGTGGTATTGCAAAGAAGGA
>DASWXS010000110.1:0-3427 GCA_036405375.1 Bacteroidia bacterium | reverse complement strand
TCCTCATCTTTTTCTGTTTTCGGATTGCGCCATACTGGACTGATACCCACAATTTTCTTTTCGAGCCTTGCCCATTTTTTATTGAAATACCACACTTCATTTACCCTGAATTCTTTAATGTCTGTTGCCTTTATAAACTCGGCTCTCAATACATGTGCCTGCTTTTCTATTCCATTCGAATCCACAATAACCTCATCAACGGAGTCGAGGTAAAAGATCCGCGTATTGAACTGCTCGCAGGTTAACATGATGCCCTTTGGCTTGGAAAAAACTCCCGTCTTAAATGCATGGATCTTTTCCTGTTGCACACCAAACACCAGTATATCATAAAGTGTGAACCAACTATTTTTAGGATCAAAATTCTGAAACAGTAACTGGTTGGTTTTTTCTTTGAAATCGATCACTTTTATAAATTGAGTAGCGGTAACCACATCTGCTTCGATCAACGAATCTTCTTTTGCCGGCTTATGATAGAATTTTTTATAGGTTTGAGTAAATGGGTGCTTTGGGTAGATTTTATTTCCCAGGAGGTCGAGTTGAGGGCATGGGCTCTGTGCATGAACCAGGGCACAAATAAGTATAAGAGATATGACAAGCAGTTTTCTCAAAAAAGGTATATATCAAATTTAATTTTTTCTCCTTTATTCTGCAATACTATTTTATCTGATTTTTATATTGTTATTGATGTATTTTCCAATTAAATTAAGAGATATTTTGGCCCCGGAATCCATTAAACAAACATCAACAATGAAAAAAAATCTACTCTCATTATTGTTTTGCGGTTTGCTCACCGGCAGCTTTGCACAAATGCATAAATGCTACACAGACCAGGCTAACCATGTTTACGAAAGCACCCATACTAATCAAAGAAGTATTAAGCAACAACAGGAACTTGCGGTAAAAAACTGGATTGAAGCAAATAAATCTACGCTTAACACACAGGGCGGAGTAATAACCATTCCCGTTGTGTTTCATGTGGTTTATAAAAACGCGGCACAAAACATAGCTGATTCAAATATATTCCGACAGCTTACTACACTAAATGAATGTTATAGAAAACAAAACTCCAATTTCAGCCAAACGCGTCCAATATTTGATAGTATTGCTGCAGACGTTCAGATTGAGTTTTGCCTTGCACAATTAGACCCGAATGGAAATGCCACCTCAGGTATTACACGTACCTCTGCTCCTTCAAATGCCGCTTTTGATCCATTATTCAACATGGATAAAGTAAAGTCTTCAACTACCAATGGTGTAGATCCATGGCCAACTGATGAGTACCTCAACATTTGGGTGTGTGATATGAGTCTTTTTAATATACCGTTCGTACTGGGCTACGCTACTTTTCCGGGATCAGATCCAACTCTCGACGGCGTTGTGATTCAATATAACTTTATTGGTCACCAGGATAACGGAACCACCAATAACCTTGGTAAAACAACAGTACACGAAGTTGGACACTGGCTGGGAATGCGTCACATCTGGGGCGATGGGCAGCAATCTTCCACACTTTGCGATTCAACTGATTATGTAGATGATACTCCTAATGCCGATACTGCATCACAACAAACCTGCCTTATTAAGAACTCCTGCAGTAACGAATCACCGTATTGGAATAATGCAGGGATTGACCCACCGGATATGATCGAAAATTATATGGATTACTCTTACGACGATTGCATGACAATGTTCACTAATGGTCAGAAACTGCGTATGCATGGATTTTTGAATACTGTAAGAAGTAGCCTCATTAGTTCACCTGCAGGATGCAATTCAATCGGAATTCACGAACACACATTTGAACCTGTTCTATCCTTTGTTGCTCCAAACCCTGCTTCCGGCTTTATACAGTTCAATTTTAAAAAGAAAGAAAACTATACGATTCAATTTACAGATATTTTAGGAAAGTCTATTAAAACCATAAATGCGGAAGAAATGTTGAACCGCATTGATATTTCCAATCTTGAAAGTGGAATTGTGTTTTACACCATTTTCCTTAACGGGCAAACTGTTGATGCAGGCAAATTCATCAAGTGCGACTAACAATAGCTGGTCATAAAAAAATCCCGGATCACGTTACGATCCGGGATTTTTTTGCTGCTTAAGGGACATTATTTTTTCATATTCTGTTCCCACATCCATGCCGTTCGCATCATACTTTCAATATCATGCTTGCATTTCCATCCCAGGATCTTTTCAGCTTTAGTGCTGTCCGAATATACTGCAATCACATCGCCTTCCCGTTTTGGGCCGATTTTATAATTTAGTTTTTGACCTGATACTTTTTCGAAAGCGGAAATAGCCTCCAAAACAGAAACACCATTACCTGTTCCTAAATTAAACACATCATAATTAGCGCCCTGCTTTTGGTCGACCAAGTGTTTTAATGCGAGTACATGTGCATCTGCAATATCGGAAACGTGAATATAATCACGAACACATGTTCCGTCACGGGTTGGATAATCTCCGCCAAAAACAGTTAGCTGAGGAATTTTACCTATAGCCGTTGCAGTAATTACCGGAACCAGGTTGTTTGGTTTATTAATTGGCGATTCTCCATTCAATCCTGTTTCATGTGCACCTACCGGGTTAAAATAACGAAGCGCAATAGCGTTGAATGTTTTGTGTACTCTGCAAAAATCTTCAAGCATCACTTCACCAATTTGCTTGGTATATGCATAAGGCGACTCTGCTTTGGGTAATGCGGTATTCTCATCAACCGGTAGTTTAGTAACATTTCCGTATACAGAGCAACTGGATGAGAAAATAAGATTAGGAATCTCAAACTCTTTGCTTAACTCCAGCACATTCACCAACGACGCAATGTTGTTATGATAATATTTCATCGGGTTTTCTACCGATTCACCAACTGCTTTAAATGCTGCGAAATGGATTACTCCCGCAAACTTATGTTTTTTAAATACTTCCCGCGAAGCATTGATGTCGCATAAGTCAACCGAATAATGAGTTACTTTTTTTCCACTTATCTTTTCAACATGATCATATGCATCGAGTCCAGAATTACTCTGATTGTCGGCTGAAACAACATCAAAACCATTATTATATAATTCGATGATCGTATGTGAACCAATGTATCCTGAACCACCGGTAACCAATATTGTTTTTTTTTCTGTCATATTATTTCGAAACGGAATTATAAATTGCTCTATAAGATTGAATTCCCCTATCCAACGAAAACTCATCTTCTGCAATTTTCCTGTAAAGATATTTATCCTTTTGTAATAACGGGTCTATTCCTTCTATTGCTTTTTGATATTCTGCCGGTGAAAACCCATCAATACAAATACCCGCACCAGTGTTGCTGATAATAGCATCCACATCACCCACTCCACCATTTGCTATTACCGGAACACCACAGGCCAGGAGTTCAGCCAGCTTGGTTGGTGAAGATCCTTTTTTGGAATAC
>DASWXS010000109.1:0-4151 GCA_036405375.1 Bacteroidia bacterium | reverse complement strand
AAGAATAACATGCCGATTGGTGCGCAGCTGATGGCAAAACCATTTGCTGAAGGCGAGATGCTGGCGATGAGCAAAAAAATTGCGGAGCTGTTTTAAGACTCCGCAAATTCTTTAAAAAATATTCCTTTTTCTTAGTTTAGTTTTTTTAACGCTGCACGCAAACTTTCTATTGCCCCAGAAACATCGTCCATGCTGCAGGTTCCAACCGACAAGCGATACCAGCTGCTGTTATGATCAGCTCCGAAACAATAGAATGGAACAACCGCTACTTTAGCTTCGTTCAAAATATAGTGCGTGATGTCTTCTGTTTTCTCCAGCACTTTTCCTTCAGCCGTTTTCTTCCCTTTTAATTCAAACTGAATGGTAAGGTAGATCGCAGCTTGCGGAGGAATTGCATGCACACCAAAACCTTCGCTTTTCAGATCCATGAATCCTTTATAGAATCCTTCCAGTCGGTCAGAGATCTTCTTTTTCTGAACTTCCAGGAATGAATCGTATGCCTTAAGATCACTTAAGTATTTTGCGCTCGCCATCTGCTCTGCTTTTGGTGCCCAGGCTCCAACATGCGTAAGAACCGCTTTCATTTTGTCGATGATTTTTTTTGGCCCCATACTCCAGCCTACACGAACACCTGTTGCAGCAAGCGATTTGGAGATACCATCAACAAATACCGTATAGTTTCTCATTTCAGGACGCAACGAAACAGGGTCGTAATGTTTGTTGCTGCCTAACACCAGTGCCCAGTAGATCTGGTCGTACATTACGTATAATGGTTTTTGATCAGGGCCTCTTCTCAGGTTCTCTGCCAGCACCATATCACAGATCTCTTCCAATGCTTCCTTACTAAAAATAGTCCCTGTAGGATTTTGCGGTGAGCAAAGTGCCAGCAAAGTAGCTTGTTGAATATGTGGTTTAATATCTTCCGCACGCGGCATGAAATTGTTTTCGGGTTTTGCTTCAATCACCACCGGTTTAGCACCATTTAAGTAAGTATAGTGATTGTTGTTCCATGATGGAACCGCAAAGATCACTGTATCATTTGCATCTACCAGTGTTCTGAAAATAGCGTAGATAACCGGGCGCGCACCTCCTGCAATCAGGATCTCATCGTTCTTATATTCTAATCCTCCACGTTCTTTCAGTAAGTTAGAAACCGCATTACGAAGTTCGAGCATCCCATCAGCAGCCGGATAATTGGTTTGATCAGCGAAATATTCATCAACGATCATCTGTTTGAGCTCAGACGGGATCGGGAATTGTTTCGGGTTAAAATCACCAATGGTAAGATTATAGATCTTCTCTCCCTTTTTAATCTTTTCGTTTACTTCACCCGCGAGTTTAATGATCTCCGATCCGATAATGTTCTCTGCTAGTTTCGAGACCTTCAGGTCTTTTGCGTTGGTAGCTACTGTGCTCATGTTTCTGAAATTTTTTCGCAATTTAGCAATAAATTCAGCGTTTGGTAAGCCAATTTATGTTTGTTTTAAAAAAAGGAATCAGATAATATGAACAGCTTTTAATTCAACTGCTCCACTTTGCCGTTCTCGAACTTTAACGTACGCGCCGGGAACTTATTGTAAAGAATAAAATCATGGGTAGCAAACAGGATAGCTGTTCCACTTTTCGCAATCTCCAACAGTAGATTCATAATCTCAGAAGACGTTTCCGGATCAAGGTTTCCGGTGGGTTCATCGGCAAGGATGATCTCAGGGGAATTCACCAAAGCCCTTGCAACGGTAACACGCTGTTGCTCTCCTCCCGAAAGTTCGAAGGGCATTTTTTCGCCTTTATGTTCGAGTCCTGTTTTTTTAAGAACCGTATTGATCTGGTTTTTGATAGCTGCTTCATCCTTCCAGCCTGTGGCTTTCATTACGAAACGCAGGTTTTCGTATACTGTTCTGTCGCTTAGCAACTGAAAATCCTGGAAAACAATTCCCAGTTTTCTTCTTAAAAAAGGAATCTCTTTGCGCTTAACATTTTTTAGATTGAAGCCTGCAACGTTCGCTTCACCTTGTTTCAAAGGCAATTCGCCATACAGGGTTTTCAACAAACTACTTTTTCCGCTCCCGGTTTTACCAATCATGTAAACAAACTCTCCTTTCTTTACTTCCAGGCTAATGTTGTTTACCACCACATTCTGCTCCTGGAATACAGACACACCATCTAATTTTATTACCGTTTCGTTGCTCATGAAATTGTGCGGAAAATTCGCGATTACTAAATTAAGTTAAACCACACTATGCTTGCCTTTTCGCCGGTAATAATTTGAACACGGCGGCGTTAATAACTTCAAACTTCACTAAAAATACTGCTCAGCAATCGAACGTACTTTTACTCAAATCTATTTTACAGCATGTTTAGTAAAAAAAGTGTACACCTTACACTGGTTCTTTTGTTGTTTGGTTTTGTGGGCCTCCGCGCGCAAAGAACAACTGTGTACATTGAACCGGACAAAGAATATAAAACCGGGCTTGAGCTTTTCGACAAGAAAAAATACAATGCTGCATTAAAAGCCTTTGATAATTACATCTTTTTATCTAAAAATCCGAATTCACTTGTACCCATAGACGCGAAGTTCTATGCCGCTGCCTGCGCCATTGAGCTGTTCCACAAAGACGGTGAGTGGAGAATGAAAGAATTCATTAAAGATCACCCGGAGAGCAACAAGGTAAAAACAGGATATTTCTATTTAGGCAAATCGAATTTCAGAAAAAAGAAATATCCTGAAACCATAGAATACCTGGAGAAGGTGGAGATTTTTGACCTGGATAAAGAAGACCTGGCTGAATTGTATTTCAAAAGAGGTTATAGTTATTTTATGCAAGGCAATAATGAAAAAGCAAAAGCCGACCTGTATGAAATAAAAGATGTCGATAACAAATATGCTCATCCTGCAAACTATTATTACTCGCACATCGCGTACATGGAAAAAAATTACCAGACCGCGCTGGAAGGACTCAACCGACTGGTAAATAATGAAACTTTCGGGTCTGTTGTTCCATACTACATCACACAGATCTATTTCAACCAGGGTAAATATGAAGATGTGATCAAAATGGCACCTCCATTGCTCAACGACACCAACTTCGTTCAGAAAAAAGGAGAAATCAATCGCATCATAGGTGAATCGTATTTCAAGCTAAAAAAGTATGATCTTGCTATTCCTTACTTATTGAAAAAAGGAGCTTCGTCGGCAGAAGATAATTACCAGCTGGGTTACGCTTATTATCATGCAGGTGATTGTTCAAAAGCTCTGCCTTACCTGGAAATGGCTTCCGCTAACCAGGATTCATTAGCACAAAATGCGTTCTATCATGCTGCAGGATGTTATTTAAAAACAGGCGACAAAACAAAAGCACGCTCTGCATTTTATAATGCATACAACCTCAACTTTGATAAAAACATAAAGGAAGAGTCGTTGTATAACTTTGCTGTGTTGAGCTATGAGCAGGGCTTCAGCCCTTTTAACGAGGCAATACAGGCATTCCAGAAATACCTTACCGAATACCCGAATTCTATAAGAAAAGATGATGCTTACACTTATCTTGTAAACTGTGCTTATTTCACTAAAAACTACACAACAGCTATCACTATCATCGATAAGATCAAATCGCCTGATATTAAATTAAAGACTGCTTACCAGAAAATGCATTATTTTAAAGGTGTAGAGTTTTACAATAACATCGATCTTGATTCAGCGCGCAAGTATTTTCTGAGAGCGATACAATTAAATAACGACCAGGTTGTATCTGCACAAGCCGCCTACTGGAACTCTGAGATTTATTATCAGAAACGCGAGTACCTGAAAGCAATGGAAGGTTATAAGGCATTCCAGCTAATGCCTGGCGCTTATGGCTTAAAAGAATACGATATTGCCAATTATAACATTGCGTATTGCTATTTCAGTCAGAAAGGAAAAAGCAATTATGCCGATGCCGGAATCTCTTTCCGGAAATATCTTACTTCTAAAAACACTTCCGATGCTTTAAAAGTTGCTGATGCCAATGTTCGTACCGGCGATTGTTATTTTGCAAGCGCAAATTACGACAAGGACAATAAAAATGTATTGTATGCAAGTGCAAGCGATTATTACGAAACAGCCATTGCCCTGAACCAGATAGATGTAGATTACGCAACTTATCAAAAAGCGA
>DASWXS010000108.1:0-8149 GCA_036405375.1 Bacteroidia bacterium | reverse complement strand
TGACGAATTGTTGCTATTGCAACAATTGTCTGCACGTTGACAAAAGCTCTGCTTTTCGTCAACGTTCGAGACCCGTCTTTCGCTCCAAAGCCTCTTCAGAAATGATGAGGCTTTTTTTGTTGAATGACATGGACTGTTTACATACTTTATTCGGGAAAATTGGATTCCTTTTATAAAGGCCATACCAATAATATTATCGATAGACTAAGGAGACACAATAACAGGCAGGAAGATTTTACCAGTAAGGGAGTACCATGGCGACTCATATGGACTACCAATAAGAATTCAAAAGCTGAGGCCTATCAACTGGAATTGAAAATTAAAAATCTTTCAAGAGCCAGAACTATAAACTTTATATCCAAATTTTCTGATGGCGTCGAGGGCGCTGACGAATTGTTGCTATTGCAACAATTGTCTGCACGTTGACAAAAGCTCTGCTTTTCGTCAACGTTCGAGACCCGTCTTTCGCTCCAAAGCCTCTTCAGAAATGATGAGGCTTTTTTGTTTCTTCTCCTTTTTGAAATTGTCCAGTTATAAAGAAAAGTAGGAATACGTTATTCCCACCGAAATGTCACGTCGTGCACAATCGAGATGTTTATATCCCAGTTCTCGACTGCGCTCGAACTGACAGAGTTATCTAAATCCAACTTATCCTACAACAGGATATTTTATATCATATGTTTCTATTCAAAAAATTCTGTCTGGAGAAAATTTCAGAACTTCTTATGGATTTTTCATTCCTCTTTCATCCAATTAATGGCTTAAAGCTACCACATATAAAGTGGTGATTTAATTAGAGCTGTATTCATAAAATATCCATTTAAAAATGTCCGTTAAACTCAAAAATTAAAATTATGAAAACCATCTTCACTTGCATCGCAGCTATGTGCCTGCTGCTTTTGTTCTCCTGCCAGGATTCATTTAATAAAGGAGCAGAAGGCGCAACAGCCATTGCCTCTGCAATGGATCTTACTCCTCCAATGGATGCTAAAACCGAATCGGTTGGTTACCTGGAACCGCCGCCACCTCCCGCATCCCAAAAAATGAATTTTAGTCCTTCACAAAACACGAATACCATTTCCGAACCACAAAGGACGACTGAGAATAAAAAGAAAATAATCAAGGATGGAGACATTAGTGTAAAAACACAGGACATCGCTATTTCAAAAAAGAATATTGATGAAGCCTTGAAAAATTTAAACGCGTACTACGAAACGGAAGACCTGCAAAACAATGATTATCGTATTAGCTACGACCTGAAAGTAAGAATACCATCCGAAAATTTCGAGAAGCTGATCAGCATGCTTGAAAGTGGTAAGGATGAAATCACCGCAAAGAACATTCATGCGCGGGATGTAACGGAGGAATATGTAGACATCGAAATCCGGCTTACCAACAAACGTAGTTACCTGAAACGCTACCAGGAGCTTTTATCTAAGGCCAGAAACGTTGAAGAGATCCTGCAGATAGAAGAAAATATCCGCGCACTGGAAGAGGAAATAGAAAGTTCAGAAGGACGTTTAAAATTCCTGGACGACCAGGTTGCCTACAGCACGCTTCAAATCAATTTGTTCAGGGATAAACCTTATATATACAAAGCTCCGGAAGAAGATGGTTTTGGTGAGCGTGTAAAAAGATCGATGAGTAACGGTTGGAAAGGTGTCATAAATTTTGTACTCGCATTAGTTAGTTTGTGGCCGTTTATAATTGCAATAATAATTATCATCTATTTTGTAAGAAGGTTTATTAAAAAAAGAAGAAGCAAGCAAAAAAACTAAAATTACTAAGCCGGTTCTGCCGGCTTTTTTATTTGAACAAAAACACTGTAAAATCAACACCATCAAACAATCTCATCGCCATTTAAACACACGCGTTCTACCTCAAATAAGGTATGCATTAAATACCTCAATGAAGGTATTGTTTAAGCCTTAGTTAAACAACAACTTAGCTGCTATAATCTTTATGCTCATGTGTGCATTTCATATTTTACATTCAAACGATATCGGG
Organism: Bacteroidia bacterium; assembly: GCA_036405375.1. Classification (GTDB taxonomy): domain Bacteria; phylum Bacteroidota; class Bacteroidia; order B-17B0; family Aurantibacillaceae; genus JADJDM01. The sequence continues at coordinate 6,142 of DASWXS010000108.1, read as the reverse complement.
CAAATCACCAATTGTTCCAGCTGCAATCATTTCAAAGTATGTTTCGGAAATTGTTTGCTTTTTCTAAACACCACGCAGTTCAGGGCTTTCAATAAACACATCAACAATCTTTATGACCGGCATTATGCTGATATGCTATTGACGGATGAAAAATTATTTATCCATACCGAAAGCGATAATTTAATGATCGCATTAAGCACAGATGAATTAAAAAATCTGTGTGAGCTCCTGAATAAATCTTTCATTATGCTCCAGTTAAATACAATCATTAACCCAAAAACAGAACAATGAATACACCTTACAAACAATCCAAGACTGAAACAGAATTACCCATCCAGGAAAAACGAATCAAATACCTGGTCCAGATGCTGGATATTAAATCAGACGAACAAATGACACGTGTTTATTCAGCGCTTGTTGCTCCAACAACAAGTAACAATTCAGGTACTAAGCCGGATCCACGTCGATCTTGATTCGGATCTTCTTATTGATATCGTGCTTTTGAAATTGCTGAATCGCCATACGAATGTGCTCTCTTATCTTTACTGATGAGAATTCACGTTCGTATTTCAGCATGATGGTTTTATAATATTCATTCTTTATCCTTGCTACCAGCGGGAATTCAGGTCCAAGCACACGTTCATGGAAATGTTTTTTTAATTCGTCGGCCAGTTGATTCGCTCCTTCATTCAACAGGAACATATCTTTTGAAATCAGTGTAAATTCTATGATCCTGAAAAAAGGCGGATAATTGAATTGCTGTCTGTCGGCCATCTGAGCTTCATAAAAAGCGGTGTAATCGCCTTCCTTTACCAGTTGAAGGATCGGATGTTGTGGCTGAGTGGTTTGAATAATTACTTTTCCTTTCACTTCTTTTCTTCCCGCACGACCACTCACCTGGGTTATCAATTGATAGGCTTTCTCATGCGTTCTGAAATCAGGAAAGTTCAAAGCCTGGTCGGCACTGATCACTCCAACCAGGCTCACATTATCAAAATCAAGGCCTTTGGTTACCATTTGTGTTCCGATAAGAATATCAATGTTACCCTGCTCAAAGTCGTCCAGCAATTGTTTGTAGGCATATTTACTGCGTGTAGAATCCAGGTCCATGCGGGCAGTTTTCGCTTCCGGGAACAACAATTCTATTTCTTCCTCTATCTTCTCTGTTCCAAAGCCTTTATAACGCAAATCCGAATTTCCGCATGCACCACAGGTTGAAGGAGGTGCAACATTTGACCCGCAGTAATGGCACATTAATCGATTAGATGCCTTATGATAGATGAGAGCTACATCGCATTGAGAACAATGCGGAACCCATCCGCAGGTGTAACATTCAGTATACGGAGCAAACCCTCTCCTGTTTTGAAAAAGAATTACCTGTTCTTTTCTTTCCAGTGCTGCTTTTATATCATCACGCAAACGTAGCGTGAACAACGAATTTTTATTGCCTTCCGTTTTATCTGCTTTGGAATCTATCGCTTCAATATCCGGAATACTTGCTTCACCAAAACGTTTGCTCAATGTTACAAGTCCGAATTTATTCTCTTTTGCATTGTAATAAGTTTCCAACGAAGGTGTTGCTGATCCCAATATCACTTTCGCCTTATGCAAATGAGCCAGGTATACCGATGAGTCGCGTGCGTTGTAACGTGGGGCATTGTCGTGTTGTTTGTAAGATGAATCATGCTCCTCATCCACAATGATCAAACCTAAATTGGTAAAGGGTAAAAATAATGCAGAGCGTGCGCCAAGTATCACATCATAGTTCACATGCCTGTTCAACGATTCAGATACCGTTTCGTTACCCGCAACACTGTTCCATATTTCTACCCGCTCGTTCTCCGAAAATTTGGAATGATACACTCCTACTCTGTCGCCAAAGAAATTACGAACACGATAAATCAGCTGTGTCGTTAATGCAATTTCCGGAACCAGGAATAATACCTGCTTGCCTTCCTGTAGTGTTTTCTCTATAAGTTTACAATAGATCTCCGTTTTACCGCTTCCCGTAATTCCATGAAGCAATACTACATTCTTTGTTTCAAAATGCGCATTGATCTCATCCAGGCTCTTTTGCTGGATTGTGCTCAATTCAATGTGTTTATTTGCTTCCTGCTCGATTTTCAGTCGCGAAATCTCAAAATCTTCCGAATCAAAAGCGCCTTTTTTCACAAGGCCATTTACACCGGCAACATCAAATAATTTAGTAAGCTCACTTTTTTTCATCCATCTTTCAATGGGCGGTAATTTTTTCAGTCCATTTATATTACCAAGTTTATGCAGATAATACAATAATACTTCCACCTGCTTAGGCGCTTTCTTCTCCAATGAGTTGAACAATTCTTCAAATTGCTTCTCATCATTAAGGTACGTTTCCGATAACCTCACATAAGGCACCAGTTTGGGCTTATAGCGTTCGCTGATCTCTTCGTAATTGATCACCAGTTTTTTCTCTCTTAACGAACGGATAACAGGTTGCGGATTTTTAAGCTGTAACAGATCCGCAATCTCACTTACCAACATAGTTTCCCTGGCTTGCAGGGCTTCCACTATCATGCTTTCTTTATCGGCTAAAACATTCAGGTCAAGTGACGAGAAATCATATTCACCATTCAATACAATTTTCGATTCACTGTTCAATTTTAAGCCTGAGGGCAAAGCAGCATTCATTACTTCGCCAATATGACTCATGTAATAAGCTGCCATCCATTCCCAGAAAACAAATTGTGTTTCATTTACAACCGGCGCTTCGTCAACAATAGATTCAATGTATTTTGCTTCATAAGCTGTTGGCGGAGTGTCATGAATATTACGGATAAGAGCTGTATAGAGTTTACTTTTTCCGAATTGCACCACAACACGTGAACCAACACGAACAGCACTCATCATTTCTACCGGAACACGATAGGTGAATAAATTCGGAACTGCCAAAGGCAACACCACATCTATGAAAAGTGTTTGCTGTTGCATTATGCCAAAGCCTTTTCTATTGATTTCCAGAGCAGGTCGGCCGACTTGTCCCAGGAGAATTTATTTTTTTGTATACGACCTGCTTTCACCAATTCCCGGCATTTGTCACGATCATTGTACAGATAAATCATGGCGTTCTTTATCTCATTTACCTCATAGGGATTTACAAATAGTGCAGCATCTCCTGCCACTTCAGGCATGGAGGTAGCATTAGAAGAAATGATAGGCACATCACATTCCATTGCTTCAATCAGAGGAATTCCAAAACCTTCGAAATACGGAACAAAAGTAAGTGCGAAAGCAGAGCCCAATACTTCATTTAATCCCTGGCTGCTCATACGACCGGTAAAAATTACTTCGTCTGTATGTTTCATTCCCGCAAGTGTTTGTTTCAATTCATCCATGCCCCAAAACGCCGCCCCAGCCAACACCAGTTTAAAATCAGAATTCGTTTCTGTTTTAAATGCTTCAAAAGCGAGCAGCAGACGCTTGATATTTTTTCTTGAGTGCAAAGAGCCTACAAACACAAAAAACTCTTTCCCATCTGTAAGTTTATCTTTTACTTTCTTTTTTATTTCTTCGCTTGCCGGAGTAAACCCTTCATTGATCCCATTATAAACCACATCAATTTTATCGGGATTAATACCATACGACTCCACAATATCTTTTTTGCTGTATTCGGAAACCGTTGCTATACGAGTAGCTTCCTTTGCGTAGAGCGGAAAAAAACGATTATAAAATTTACTTGCCCAAAAAGGCACATCACGTGGAAAATGTTTAAAATTAATATCGTGAATTACCGGTAATTGTTTGCAGTTTGCTCCAAGCGCCAGCATTCCATCTGGCGACAGAAACAAATCCGGTTTAAGTTTATTGAGAACCGATTTTACCGAGAACTGGTACCACGCATAAAACAAAAAAGCATGTCTTGCCTGCGGGCCAAGCGACATGGGCGTAACGTTATCTTCAAACACAAACTCTTCGTCAAAATGACGATCGAACAAAAACACAAAATGAATGTCTTTCTGAGCTTCTGTTATCCGTTTCAGCGTTTGGTATCCGAACCAGCCTATTCCATCCAGTCGGTCTTTCAGTAAAAAACGGGTATTTACAACTATTTGCACGGCTTAAAGTTAACAATTAATTGGCAAAGGAATAAGCAAAAAACGTGGTGCTAAGAAATATATTATAATTTTGATCTGCTAATGAATAAAACGAAGATCATATTCATACTCATGGCTTTTATAGCTGCTGGTTCGTTGTTTACTTTTTGCAGCAGTGAAAAAAAACAGGGTACTGTTCTCCATCTCAGCTACACTATCAATTTCAAAGGAGACAGTATCACCAATAAACTGGATGGTTTAAAATGGGCCTTATCGTATTTGGGTGCAGAACTCAAGGATAGTAGTTTTTACAGGAACTGCATTCCTCAAAAAGATAATTCGATCCGCGTATGTTTCGATAGCATTGGTTTTTCTGAAAGGGCATTAACAGTACTAAAAGAACTCACCGATAGTTTAAAAAAAAGCAAAGAATACCAAACCAAACAAAGCATTGATATCGGCGAATTTATTGCATTAACAATTGGGACCAGTAAACATTACTACGCTATTACCAATGTATTTCCAACATACGGTGAATTCAAAGCAAAGTACTTTACAGGTAATGAAAAACAATTTGCTGTTGTTGCCTCGTCAGTTACCCACAACAATCGTAAACTCTTACTGCACACAGATACCATGGCATTAAAAAGTGCTTTTGTTGCAGAAGAAGGAACAGGCAGTTTAGACAGTAATACATTTAAAACGGAACTTTTTGAAGTATTTGATGTAATGTCCAATGGACAATTGCGGTTTGCCGTTTATAACAAAGAAGGGGAACTGGTAGATGGAAGTCCTTCGGAATCAGGACAAGCAGGAAAACCTGCTAAATGCATCTGGTGCCATGAACTTTTCATACAACCTTTATTTAAGAAAACGCCTGATGTAAGCGGTTATGTAAGCGAACAGGAATTTACGGCCATCGTAAAGTCTCAAATGGAAATAATTAACGCTTATCGTAAACAATTAAAAGGAGCTGTTGATTTTTCGAAAACGCAGGAGCACACACAAATGGAATTATTGTATATTTCATACATGGAGCCATCTATAAAAAAACTATCGCAGGAATGGGGAATAAAAGAACAGGAACTATCAGTAATATTAAAATATAACCAGGTTCACTCCTTCACAGAGTTTCCATTTTTAGGAGAGCTTTATCATCGTAGTGATCTGAAGAAATACACTCCTTTTGATATAAATATTCCACAATCTATCCGGGAAACCTCAACTAACGAACCTTTGTTTATCAAATCAATAAAAACGGCAGGGAGGTGAGATCTCTTGCCATCATATTGCTTTTTGCTTTGCCTTCCTCCCTGTTTTCGCAGAGTAAATGGATGAAATATATTCCTACCACATTTGATGTGGGGTTTCTCCAATCGATTGCAAAAGGTGACAGCAGTACGAGCTGGACCAACACCCGAAGCAATAATCTTCATGTTCGTTGCGGCTATGGTCTTTTGTATAATAAAAGGTTCGGAATGCAAACCGAAGGTGGAATCCTGATCAATCAATATTCTTTTATTTCTTCTTACGCTGCTTACAGTGTAGCACACATTAATTTGTCGGCTAATGTTACACCTTACATATTGATTCCTTTTCCTAAAAAACCAAATGGCTATTTTAATATCGGGTGTGGAACCGGCTTTACTTTCCGGAAAAATGAAACCCTTAACAAACAGGTTGGCGGCTACAAAGTAAACAGTGTAAGTTATAAAGGAGCTCCTTTTACACTTGCTCCTGAACTAGGCGTTAGCACCATAGAAAAAAGACTTAGCTTTTGTTTACTGCTTACTTATAATTTCCAGGTAAGTTCGGATTATGCAATAAAAACAACTATTGCCGATGACAAAGGTATGCTCGAATCAAAAAGCCAGGGAAATTATGTCGGTTTGAAATTCAGGTTTATGCTTAAACTCCAGAAGAAGGAATTGCCAAAAAACTACAAACATCAGCCGGAGGAACATGAAGAATACATAGCAAGGACCAACTCGGTAGTTCGCTCTTTTAAAACCAGGAAGGATTATGTAATACTGGAATTTTATGAGAACAACAAAGTAGATCACGATAGC